>NZ_JAWOAI010000419.1:0-9010 GCF_033194735.1 Streptomyces sp. W16 | reverse complement strand
CCGGGTGCGGGCGGCCCGCTTGTCCTCGGGCTCGGCGCGGCTCACCGGGCGATCAGGACCGCGGCCAGGGCCAGCGCGCCGGGCAGCGCCTGCGCGAACAGGATGCGCCGGTTCGCCGTCAGCGTGCCGTAGACGCCCGCGACCACCACACAGCTCAGGAAGAACACCTGGGCGCGGAAGCCGGTCGGGTCGGCGGCGATCAGGCCCCAGACCAGGCCCGCGGCGAGGAAGCCGTTGTACAGCCCCTGGTTGGCGGCCAACGGCGCGGTGGCTCTTGCCATTTCGGGGTCGAAGCCGTGCAGGCCGCGACCGGGCTTCTTCTGCCACAGGAACATCTCCAGCACCAGGATGTACAGATGCAGCGCGGCCACCAGGCCAACCAGCACGTTCGCGAGCGTTTCCACGATCAGTCGACCCCTCGTTGTCTTGGACAGGTGTCCACTATAACTGGACACCTGTCCATGTACGACCACGTCGATCACACCCCGTGGGCCGCGTACACCTCCGCCCCTCCCACGTAGGTGAGCGCCACCCGCGTCTCCGCGATCTCCTCCGGCGGAGCGGCGAATGGATCACGGTCCAGGACCACCAGATCCGCCAGCGCTCCCGCCGCCACCCGGCCGGTGTCGTCCAGATGGTTCGCGTACGCCGAACCCGCGGTGTACGCCGTGAGCGCCTCCGCGAGCCCGATGCGCTCGCCGGGCAGGAACACCGGCCCGGTGCCTCCGGGTTCGACCCGGTTGACCGCGACATGGATGCCGTGCAGCGGATCGGGACTGCTGACCGGCCAGTCGCTGCCCGCCGCGAGGGTGGCCCCGGACCGCAGCAGCGCCCCGAACGGGTACTGCCACAGGGCCCGTTCGGGCCCGAGGAACGGAATCGTCAGCTCGTCCATCTGCGGCTCGTGCGCGGCCCACAGTGGCTGGATGTTCGCGACCGCGCCGAGCCGCGCGAACCGCGCCACGTCGTCCGGGTGCACCACCTGAAGATGCGCCAGATGCGGCCGGGTGTCACTCGGACCGTTCGCCTCCCGCGCCGCTTCGACCGCGTCCAGCGCGTTCCGTACGGCCCGGTCGCCCAGCGCGTGGAAATGGCACTGGAACCCGAGCGCATCCAACTCGGTGACGTACTTGGGTAGTTGATCCGGGTCGATGAAGCTCGTGCCCCGATTGCCCGTGGCGCAGCCGCACTTGTCGAGGTAGGGGTCGAGCAGGGCGGCTGTACCGGTCTCGGCGACCCCGTCCAGCATCAGCTTCACGCTCCCCGCCCGGAACCGGCCGTGGCTCAACGCGGCCCGCCGCTCGACCAGTTCGGGGATCTGCTCGGCCCCGCGCTCCCGGTCCCACCACAGCGCGCCGACCACACGCGCGGTGAGCGAGCCGTCGCGGGCGGCGGTCAGATACGCGTCCGACGGATCGTCCATCCCCGCGAACTTCCCGACGATCGCGTCCTGCCAGGCCGTGATGCCGAGCGCGTGCAGATGCCGCTGGGCGTGCAGCAGCGCGGCCAGCCGGTCGGCCGGGGTGGTCGGTGGCGTGAGGCTGCCGACCAGCTGCATCGCCCCTTCCTGGAGCGTCCCGGCCGGTCCACCCGAGGCGTCCCGCTCGATCCGACCGTCCGCCGGGTCGGGTGTGTCCCGCGTGATGCCCGCCAACTCCAGTGCACGGCTGTTGACCCAGGCGCCGTGATGGTCACGGTTGGGCAGATACACCGGCCGGTCCGGTACGACCGAGTCCAGCAGCTCCTTCGTCGGCGTACCGCCCTCGAACGCCTCCATCGACCATCCGCCCCCGGTGATCCACTCCCGCTCGGGATGCGCGTCCGCGTAGGCCCGCACGGCGGCGAGGGTGTCCTGCGCGGTCCTGGTCCCCGTCAGATCGCACTGGGTCAGCTCAAGCCCCGCCGGCACCGGATGCACATGCGCGTCCTGGAACCCGGGCAGCAGCAACCGCCCGGCCAGATCGACGACTTGGGTGCCCGGTCCGGCGAGGTCGCGCACCTCGGCATGTCCTACGGCCGTGATGCGGTCGCCGGTGACGGCCACGGTGGTCGCGGTGCGGCCGTCGGGAGTGAGGACGGGGCCGTTGGTGAAGAGGAGGTCTGCGTGCATGGTCCGTTTCCTTGCCGGGGTCATCGAGAGGCGGCGAGCAGCTGCGGAGCGTCGGCGTCGGTGCCCCGACCGGACTGGAAGTAGGGCGACCTGCGTACCCACTTCGCCCAGGCGGCGGCCACGAAACCCGAGACGATCATCGCCGCCGGGGTGAGCAGCAGGAACCAGCCGTTGTCCGCGCTGACTTCGAGGTGGTCGGTGGACGTGTAGAAGGACCAGGCGAGGTAGCCGCCGAGCCCCAGCAGGGCGAGGGCGCTCAGCGTGGGCAGCACCACCGCGCGCACGCCCTGCCGCCAGTCCTCGCGGAGGAGGGAACGGAACCGTACGGCGGCGGCGAGGGCGGTGAGCGCGTAGGAGAGGGCGACGACGATGCCTACGGCGTTCACCGTCGCCATGATCATGTCGGCGAGGCGGGAGATCACCAGCGCCAGTGCGGCAACTGCCGTCGCCAGCGCGCCGATCAGCAGGGTGCCGAGGGCCGGAGTGCCGTAGCGTGCGCTGACCTTGGACCAGACTGGGCCGAGCGTGCGGTCGCGGCTCATCGCGAACATGCCCCGGGCGGTGGGGATCACGCCGGCCTGGAGCGAGGCGACCGCCGAGAACATCAGCGCGACGAGCGGTAGCGCGGCCAGTGGCTGGGAGGCGAGCCTGTCGCCGAAGTACGCCAGCCCTTGCGCGCCGTGGCCCGCCAACTCGCCCTCGGACAGCACCCGTTGGAAGGCGATCGAGCCGAGCAGGAACAGGCCGAGCATCGTCACGAGGGTGATGAGGCCGGCCCGGGACGCGTCACGCGGGTCGCGCACCTCCTCGTTCACGGTGAACGCGGCCTCGAATCCCCAGTAGCAGAACACCGAGAGGAGCAGGCCCTGCGCGAGCGCCGCCGCCGACGGGATCGCGAAGGGGTCGAACCAGCTCAGGCTGAAGGCGTGCGGGCCGGTGACGATGCCGTAGCCGCAGAAGCCGAGCAGGACGACGTACTCGAAGATCAGCAGTCCGGTCTGGAGGCGGGCCGCGGTGCGGACGCCGGTGACCGCGGTGAGGGTGACGGCGACCAGGACCACGATGCCCACGGCGGTCGTCTGCGCAGTCGAGCCCGGGTCCAGGGTGAGGCCGCCCACCGCGTGCACTCCGGCCTCCCCGGCGAGCTGGATCATGGCCGAGCCGGTGACCGCCGTGGTGTACGCGAGGAACGCGATCGTCGCGACGATGTTCACCCAGCCGACCAGGAAGCCGAGCCACGGAGTGAGTGAACGGCCCACCCACACATAGCCGTTGCCCGCGTTCGGCTCGACCTTGTTCAGCCGGGAGTAGGCGCCCGCGATGCCCAGGATCGGCAGGAACGCGAGCAGCATGATGGCCGGCAGATGCAGCCCGACCACCCCGGCGGTGACGCCCAGACCGATGCCGATGCTGGTGGTCGCGGCGGTGCTGGACGCGGCGATGGCGACGCCGTCCAGCAGACCGAGGGACTTGCGCAGTGCGGGCCCCGACGGGGGTGGCGTGTCGATCATGGCGTGCTCTCCGCTCGCACCGGGGGGCCCGAACGGCCCCGGTGAACGCACATGAAACTGCCCGCGCACTTAACAGGTCAACGGTGTTGTCATAAGGTGCGGACACGCGGCACACGAGCATCGAGGAGGTCGTCGTATGAGCGAGCGTGTCGTCCCGGCCGCCGACCGGCGGCGCAGACGTCCCACCAAACAGGGCGTCGTCCTGTCCGAAGAACTGATCGTCGAGACCGCCCTCAGACTGATCGAGGAGCACGGTGCCGACGCCCTCTCCGTACGCCGACTCGGCCGCGCCCTCGGCGCCGACCCCAGCTCCCTGTACCGCTACTTCCGGCACGCCGACGACCTGATGCTGGCCGTCGCCGACGAGCTGATCGGCCGCACACTGCGCACCTGGCACCCCACCGGCGACTGGCTGGCCGACCTGCGGGACCTGGGCCTGCGCATGCACGCGGGCGCGCTCGCGCACCCGAGGGCGGCGATGCTCAGCTCGTACCGGGTGACCGGGCGGGTGTACGAGATCCAGGCCGTGGAGACGATCCTCGGAGTGCTGCGCGGGGCCGGTTTCCCCGACGTCGACGCGGTGCGGATCTACCACGCCTACGTCGACCAGGCCCTCGCCTTCGGCGCCCTCGACTCCGCGAACACGGCGCTGCCGAAACCGGCCCGCGAGGCGGAGGCCGCCGTATGGCAGGCGACATACGCACGACTGCCCGCCGACACGCACCCGCACATCGCGGCCACCGCCCGCCATCTCGTGGCCACCATGCGGCACAGCTCCTACCCCGCGGCGCAGGACCTGCTGCTCGGCGCGGCGGCGGCCCGGCTCGCCGAGATCCGTGCGGCGGCCGAGGGGTGAACGGCAAACTGGGGCCATGACCCAAGAGCCCGCACGCACCGCGAAACAGCGCACGCAGGACACGCTCCGCCGGCTGGAACAGGATGAGGACGCCTGGGTCGCCACGGCCGGTGCGGACGGGGGAGCGCCCTATCTCGTCCCGCTGTCTTTCGTGTGGGACGGCACGACCCTGCTGTTCGCCACGCCGGCCGCGAGTCCTACGGGCCGGAACCTCGCGGCGACCGGCGTGGCCCGGATCGGCATCGGGCCGACCCGGGACGTAGTGATGATCGAGGGCACGGTCGTGATGCTGACACCCGCCGACCTGCCCGAGGAGGACGCCGAGATCTTCGCCTCGAAGACCGGCTTCGACCCACGGCAACTGGCCACGCCCTACAGCTACTTCAGGGTGCTTCCGCGGCGCGTCCAGGCCTGGCGGGAGGCCGACGAACTCAAGGGACGCGACCTGATGCGCGACGGGGAGTGGCTGACGGCCGGCTGAAAGGTTCGCCGATCGGGGCCGACCGTCGGCATCAACTGGCCGAACGGGGATATCCGTTGGGTGCGTGGCAACCGGACTCGACCCTTGCGCGCCTGAATCCTCGGAGGACACATGGCACTCGTGAACGCTGGTTTTGTGGTGCTCGACGCGGTCGAGCCGGAGAAGCTCGCCGTGTTCTACACGGAGTTGCTGGACGGCGAACAGACGGACATCTCGGTCGACCAAGTGGAGATCAGGGGTGCCGACGGCATCCGGCTGGCGTTCCGCCGCGACGCCGGCGCCACCCCGGCGAGCTGGCCCCGCGCCGAGAACAACCAGCAGGTCCACCTGGACTTCCTGGTGGAGGACCTGGACGAGGCGGAGCGCCGGATCATCGGCCTCGGCGGACGCGCGCTGGAGACCAAGGACATGCCGGGCCCGTACGAGGAGCGCGTCTACGCGGACCCGGGCGGCCACTCCTTCACCCTCCGCCCGGTGCCGCCGACGACATCCGGATAGGGCTGAGGCCCCTCAACCCCCTTACTTCCGGCCGCCCTTGTCCTTCGCCGGCCAGATACCGGTCGAGCGCTCGATGGCCTTCGCGCCGGTGCGGTCCGCCGCGCTGCGCGCCACCGCGAACAGGGCGCCGTGGAGCGCGGCGGCGAACAGGATCTCGGCCCAGCCCCGGTCCCGGTCCAGCGGGTCGGGGGCGTCCTCCTCGTGCCGTATCGCCTTCCACGTGGCGCGGAAGGTGCGGCCCGCGAGGGCGCCGCTCACCATGCCCAGGACGAGACCGACGGGCTGGTAGACGAGGGGGAGTTTCTTCTTCTTGTTCTTGGCCACGGGGGTCTCCTTCTGCGGACGAGAGGGCGGGCCGGGACGGTCGGCACCCCGACGGTGCCATCGAAACCGGTGCTTCGGTAGAGGGACCTTCGGGGGTGGTGGGCGAGGATGAGCGACACGGCCCACAACCAGGGGCGTCATGGACGACCGGCCCGCGCCGGACGCAGCGGAAAGCCCCGCCGCGACGGGGGAGCGCGGCGGGGCCTGAAGGGCGGGTGCCCGGCGGGCACCGGGTCATGCGCCTCGGAACAAGAAATCTCCTCCGGGCTGTGGACCGGCCTGAAGTGTCAGCTTCCGTCGGCCGGTTCGAGGACGAACACCGGGATCTGCCGGTCCGTCTTCGTCTGGTACTCGGCGTACGGGGGATACGCGGCGACCGCCCGCTCCCACCACTCGGCCTTCTCCTCGCCGGTGACCTCCCGGGCCGTCAGATCCCACTTCTGCGGGCCGTCCTGAAGCTCCACCCGGGGGTCGGCCTGGACGTTGAAGTACCAGACCGGGTGCTTGGGCGCGCCACCCTGCGAGGCGACCACGGCATACCGTCCGTCGTGCTCGACCCGCATCAGCGGGGTCTTCCGGATCTTCCCGCTCTTGGCGCCCACGGTCGTCAGCAGGATGACGGGCATACCCGTGTCCATCAAGGTCGTCCCCTTGGTGCCACCGGAGCTCTCGTACAGCTCCACCTGGTCGCGCACCCACTGCGTCGGGCTGGGTTCGTACTCGCCCTCAAGAGGCATGGCATCCGTCCCATCTCGCGTTCTACGGCTGTCTCGCACCGAGATTCAACACCAGCCGACGCGCGATTCATCCACACCGCGACCCTCTTCGGCCACGCTCCCTCCACCGGGTGACTACCCCCGAGGTAATCGCGCCGGCACGGCCCCTCCGGCACAGTTCGACACCCCGCACGATCACCGGACGAGAAGAGGGCACCCGCATGTCCGCGACCCCGACCACACGCACCGTCGTCGAGGACCTGCTCCACCGGATCGGCCACGCCGGGCCCGAGCACATCGCGGAGCTCTACGCCGAGCACGCCGACTGGAAGCTGAACTGGCCCGAGGACGAGCACGGGCGGGCCGCCACGCCGTGGATCCGGCACCGGGCCGGCCGCGCCGACGCCGCCGCCCACTTCCGGGACATCGCCGCTCACCATGTGCCGGAACAGGCGGCCACGGAGATCGAGCGCGTCCTGGTCGACGGGGCGGACGCGGTCGTGTTCGGCGAGATCCGGCTGACCGTCAGGTCCACCGGACGGCCGTATCGCGCCAGGTTCGCCCTGCACCTCACCGTCCGGGACGGGCTGATCGTCCGTCATCACGTGTACGAGGACAGCCTCGCCGTGGCCCGTGCCTTCGGCGGCGGATCGGGTGCGCGGTGACCATGGGGCCGCGAACCGGACCGCCGGGTTCAGCCAGATTGTAGGGACCACCGATCTGGCCGAACTTCAGGTGGCCTCATAGGTGCCTCGGGCATCTAATGAAGATCGGCACGACGCACTCTTCGTCTGCGAGGTCTTCCATGACGGATCTGACGGATCTGACAGCCCCGGCCGACCTGACCGAACCCGTCGCCTTCCCCCAGAGCCGCACCTGCCCCTACCACCCGCCCACCGGCTACGACCCCCTCCGCGCCGCCCGCCCGCTGACCCGCATCACCCTCTACGACGGCCATCCGGCCTGGCTGGTCACCGGCCACGCCACCGCCCGCGCGCTGCTCGCCGACCAGCGCCTGTCTTCCGACCGCACCCGCCCCGGCTTCCCCGCCACCACCCCGCGCTTCGCGGCGTTCCGGAACCGTACGGCCGCACTCGTCGGCGTCGACGACCCCAAGCACCGCACCCAGCGCCGCATGATGATCCCCGGCTTCACCGTCAAACGCGCCACGGCGATGCGGCCCGACATCCAGCGGATCGTCGACGAACGGCTCGACGCGATGATCGCCCGGGGCGGGCCCGCCGACCTGGTGCCCGCGTTCGCGTTGCCCGTGCCCTCGATGGTGATCTGCGCGCTGCTCGGCGTCCCGTACGCCGACCACGAGTTCTTCGAGGCGCAGTCCCGGCGGCTGCTGCGCGGTCCCGGGCCCGAGGACAGCCAGGACGCACGCGAGCAACTCGACCACTACCTGGGCGAGTTGATCGACCGCAAGCAACAGGACCCGGGCGAGGGACTGTTGGACGACCTCGTCCGGCACCAGTTGAACGAAGGGGCCCTGGACCGCGCCGAGTTGACCGCCCTCGGCCTCATCCTCCTTGTCGCGGGGCACGAGACGACCGCCAACATGATCTCCCTCGGCACGTTCACGCTGCTGCGCCATCCCGAGCGGCTGGCCGAACTGCGGGACGATCCAAGGCTGTTGCCGGACGTGGTCGAGGAGCTGATGCGGACGCTGTCGATCGTGGACGGTCTGATGCGGCTGGCCGTCGAGGACATCGAGGTGGACGGCGTGACGATCCGGGCCGGCGAGGGAGTGCTCTTCTCGACCTCGGTCGTCAACCGCGACGAGGACGTCTACACCGCCCCGGACGCCCTGGACTGGCACCGGCCCGCCCGTCACCACATCGCGTTCGGCTTCGGCATCCACCAGTGCCTCGGCCAGAACCTGGCCCGCGCCGAACTGGAGATCGCCCTGCGCAGCCTCTTCGACCGGCTGCCCACGCTGCGCCTGGCCGCACCGGCGGAGGAGATCCCCTTCAAACCGGGCGACACGATCCAGGGGATGCTGGAACTCCCCGTGACCTGGTAAGAGGCTGCGTTCCATGCACACCGAAATCCACATCGACAAGGACCTCTGCATCGGGGCGGGCCAGTGCGCTCTGGCCGCCCCGGGCGTCTTCACCCAGGACGACGACGGCTACAGCACGGTGCTGCCCGGAAAGGAGGACGGCGCCGGCGACCCGATGCTCCGCGAGGCGGCCCGCGCCTGCCCGGTGACCGCGATCACGGTGACCGACACGGCAGTGACCGACACGGCAGTGACCGACATGACGGGCTGAGCAGGGTCTGTCGCACGAGTTGATCAAGCCCCCGCTCCCAACACAGCCACCTCGACCCCTCGCAACCGCTCCCGATCCGCGATCACCTCGTACCCGGCGACCCGCCCGCCCTCCACCGTCACCCGGAGCGCGAGCAGCAGCCGTCCGCCCGGTGCGACCACGATGCCCACGTCCCCGTCGACGAGGGCGGGCGCGGCGAACCGGGTCCGGTCGCGCAGCAGCACCGTCCCCTCGG
>NZ_JAWOAI010000418.1:0-9011 GCF_033194735.1 Streptomyces sp. W16 | reverse complement strand
TCGCCCTCGGTCGTCGCGTACTGCAGCGCCTGCGCGGGCGTCTCGGCGAGGACCGCCTGATAGGCCGCGGCGATACCGGTGGCGTCGAAGAGTTCGGGGGCCGGGAGCCCGCCCGCGAAGTTGATCACCTCGGGGCGGGCGGTGACGGCGAGGATGTCCCGTACCGGCGAACCGCCGATCGCACGGGCCCGCGCGGCGAACGGCGGCAGAGGGGCAAGGGAGGCGGGGACTGGCTCGGTGACGGTCATGCCTGGCAGCCTAGGAAAGTACCTGCCGTCTACAAACGGGTTTCCGCGATCCGGACGTCATTGAGTCCGCCAGGACAGTCAGGCCTTCGTGCCGGTCGCGCCGTAGACGTTGATGTCGTCGTCCGTCACATCGTTGATGTCCCGGTAGGTGATCTTCTCGATGTCGTCGAGGCCGTCGAAGTACGCCTGCTCCACCGCCGGCGGGGCCGGTGCCGGACCGGGGTGCCACTGGTGGGCGGGGATCACACCGGGCTCGTCCAGGGTGATCCCCCGGGCCTCGGTGAAGAACCGCTCGACCTCGGCCTTCGTGCGGAACACGAAGGTGAACCCCCGCTCCGTGTAGGTCCGTTGGACCGCGCGGGTCGGGATCGGGTGGATCTCGTCGGTGAGGTGGCTGAGCACAAGGTGGCTGCCGGACGGCAGGACATCCACCAGCTCGCGCACCAGCGGGTACGCCTCCTCGTCCTCGACGAAGTGCAGGATCGCCACCAGCAGCAGCGCGATCGGCTCGTTGAAGTCGAGGGTCTTGGCGGCCTGTTCGAGGATGTCGGCCGGGCGGCGCAGGTCGGCGTCGATGTAGTCGGTACGGCCCTCGTCCGTGCTGGTGAGCAGCGCGCGGGCGTGCGCCAGGACCACCGGGTCGTTGTCGACGTACACGATCCGCGACTCGGGGGCAATGCCCTGGGCGATCTGGTGCACGTTCTCCGCCGTGGGCAGTCCGGTGCCGATGTCGAGGAACTGGCGGACACCGTGCTCCTGCGACAGCCGGGTCACCGCGCGGCGCATGAAGTCCCGGTTGTGCCGGACGTCGAGATAACCGCGCGGGTTGTGGGCGAGCGCGGCGGCTGCGGCCTCGCGGTCGACCGGGTAGTTGTCCTTGCCGCCGAGGAAGACGTCGTAGACACGGGCCGGGTGCGCCTTGGTGGTGTCGATCCTCCTTCTCAGCTCGGCGGGATCTTGGCTGAGGGCGTCACCGGGCATGCGTGTCTCCCAGAAGAGTGGGTCATTCGAAGGACAACCGGAGCGGTGCTCAATCCAGTGGTCAACAACCTAACTCCCGGCGGGACTTGATGGTGCCCAGTGCGAGGGACGGGTCCCGGCGTCCCGTGCCACGCCCGGAACGGACGGCATCCCCGCAGGTCAGCGCCGACGGGACGGTCCAGGCGTCCCGAATCCGGCAGCGGCCGTAGCGCCCGCGGGGCCCGACCGCCCAAGCTGCACCCACACACCGCTTCGCTCCGACAGGGGGACCCATGCCCGTCCGCACCACCCGCGTCCGCCTCCTGGCCACCGCGACGGCGGCCGTACTCGCCGCGCTGCTGCTCACGGGCTGCAAGGACGGCATGGGCGTACGCGACGAGGGCCCGTCGGGCACGACCCCCACACCGGCCGCGACCGCGCAGTCCTCACGTTGAGAACGGTCAGGCGTGCGCCGGGATCCGCTTCGGACACGGGCCGAACCGGTTCCCGCCCGGCTCGCTCTCCGTCAACAGGAAGACCAGCATGACGACGGTGCCGACGAACGGGACGAGACCGACGAGGGACCACCAGCCCGAGTGGTCCGTGTCGTGCAGCCGCCGGACGGTCACGGCCAGCCCGGGCAGCAGGAGCATCACACCGAAGACGAACACGGCGACGAGCAGCGCGGGCGACTTCTCCGAGGCGCCGAGACCGCCCAGCACGACACAGCCGACGTAGACGACCGCCGCGAACACCCAGTACTCCAGGCGCCGCGCGCGCCCGTCGAAGTCCGCGTACTTCCGCAACGCCTCGACGAACCAGTACACCGCTGCCCCCTGCCCACCCGCGAGACCTGCTGTCTCAGTCGCGCAGCTTAAGCGCTGCCTCGACCGCCCAATAGGTCAGGATGTTCCGCGCCCCGGCCCGCTTGATCCCGGTCAGCGTCTCGAAGATCGCCCGGTCCCGGTCCAGCCAGCCCTTCTCGGCGGCGGCCTCGACCATCGAGTACTCGCCGGAGATCTGATAGGCGACGACCGGCACGTCCACGGCCTCGGCGACCTTCGCGAGGATGTCCAGATAGGGCCCCGCCGGCTTCACCATCACCAGGTCGGCGCCCTCTTCGAGGTCGAGCGCCAACTCCCGCATGGACTCACGGGCGTTGGCCGGGTCCTGCTGGTACGTCTTGCGGTCCCCCTTGAGCGAGGACCCGACGGCCTCACGGAACGGGCCGTAGAACGCGGACGAGTACTTGGCCGTATAGGCGAGGATCGCGACGTCCTCCCGCCCGATCTGGTCGAGCGCGTCCCGGACGACACCGATCTGCCCGTCCATCATCCCGCTCGGCCCGACGACATGCGCTCCCGCGTCGGCCTGCACCTGAGCCATCTCGGCGTACCGCTCCAGGGTGGCGTCGTTGTCGACCCGCCCCTGCTCGTCGAGCACCCCGCAGTGCCCGTGGTCGGTCGTCTCGTCGAGACACAGGTCGGACATGACGAGCAGCTCGTCCCCGACCTCGGCCCGCACATCCCGCAGCGCGACCTGCAGAATCCCGTCCGGGTCCGTCCCCGGCGTCCCAAGCGCGTCCTTCTTGCTCTCCTCCGGCACCCCGAACAGCATGATCCCGGAGATCCCGGCGGCCACGGCCTCGGCGGCGGCCTTCTTCAGACTGTCCCGCGTGTGCTGCACGACCCCGGGCATGGCAGCGATCGGCACCGGCTCGCTGACCCCCTCCCGCACGAACGCCGGGAGGATGAAGTCGGCCGGGTGCAACCGGGTCTCGGCAACCATCCGCCGCATGACGGGGGTGGTCCGCAGCCGCCGGGGGCGCGAGCCGGGAAAGGATCCGTACGTCGTCATGACTTCTACGCTACGCCCGCCCCACGGGTACCTTTGCCGACGGCCAGTCGGCCCGTGGGGCGTCTCACGACGAGGAGTGCCGCCAGGCCAGGACAGTCGGCTTGGCGCCCCTGGAATCGGCGAACTGGTAGGGGTCGTAGACGACGTACAAGGTGTCGTCATAGCCCCTGGGCACGCCGAGCCCGACCGCGTCGGCGGCGAAGACGGTCGCCTTGGTGGGCTGTCGGACGTCGTTCAGGGCGTATCCGCTGATCGACCAGGTCACCAGACGGTTCCTGGTGATCCAGTCGACGGTGTAGAAGCCGTTGACCGTCTTGCCCACCTCGACCGGAGCGGTCCCGGCGCCGATCGTGAGGACCTTGATCCTGGTGTTCTCGTCGGCGGGGCGCGGGTAGTAGGCGATGCGCCCGCCCCGTACGGCGAAGCCGCCGCCGCCGGTGAACGTCGCCACCTTCGCGGCGACCGCCGACCGCTGCCGCAGACCGACGCGGTAGGTGGTACGGGTACTGGTCCCGCCGTCCTGCGACAGCTTGCCCTCGGTGAGGTACAAGGTGGTGCCGTCCACGTCGAGTTGACCGAAGCCGGCGCGGGTCAGGACACGTACGGCCTTGCCCCCGCCCGGCGTCCAGCGGAAGACGCCCGCCTTGGCGCCGGTCACGGCCTCCTCCCACACGAAGGAGCCGCCGTCGGCCAGCGGATGCGGCACCTGGCTCTGGCGACCGGAGTGCGCCGACTCGGCGAGCAGCACCGGCCTGGACGAGGTGAGGGGCTGGCCGTACAGCCGCCAGCGGTAGCAGTCCGCGGCCTGCGAGTCCGCCTCCCCGCAGGCCGAGCCGTCGAGCTGACGGCTCTCCACGCGCAGCAGCCAGCCGGATCCCAGGGTGACCGTGTTGGCCGTCCAGCCGGAATCGACCTGCCGGTAGCGCCGGGCCGTACCGGTGGCGGGGTCCACTACCCAGGTCTGGGAACCCTGGCCGTCGGACGCCGAGCCGGTGGGCGGTACGGCGAGGAAGGCCAGGTTCCGCCCGGAGCGGACCACGCCCGAACTGTCGATGTTCCAGCCCTTGGGCATGCCCAGGGTGCCGTCGGGCGCGAGCTTCGCCAGGACGCGCGGCACCGGGGAGACCGGCTTCAGCCGGAGCGGGGTCAGGGCGGCCTTGGAGGCCGAAGTCCGTTCCGCGGCCGTGGAGTTGCCGTCACATCCGGTGGCCAGCAGTGCCGCCGCGCACAGCAGCGGCACCAGCAGCCGGGAGCGCCGGACCACTACCACACCAGCTCGTTGTCGGCCTTCGCGTCACTGCCGAACTTGGCGTTCATCGCCGCGTAGACGTACTTGCGGTTGACCACGTGGCGACCGTACAGGACGTCCGCATCGGCCGGGTCGAAGTACTTGATGGAGACGCCGTCGCTGCCGTAGCCGTAGAGGCTGATGAAGTGCAGGCCGTGGTAGCCGTTGCTGGTCCAGATCGGCAGGGAGTGGCCCTGGACCAGTGGGATCAGCGGGGCCTTCAAGCTGCCGATGTCGGTCTTGGCGCGGGCGAAGAGGTATTTCGCGCTGGTGGTGTTTTTGTCGTCGTAGTAGTAGTTGCGGCTCTCGTAGGTGTTCAGGACGGGGTAGATCTTCGAGGCGGCCGTGCCGCCCACGGTCGTCCTCATGGAGGTGGCCATCGAGCCCTGCGTCTTGGTGACACCGAAGGCGGTGAGCGTGGCGCGGCCCGCGGCCGGGCCGCACCAGTACGAGCGCTGCTGCATCTGCGTGGTGATCGTGAGCGTCTTGTACGTGACGGCGGCGGTCGCCCCGCCGGCGTCCGTCGTGGTGGCGTCGTCGTCGTCCGGCAGCGTGGCCAACTCGGCGATCACCCGCCAGGCCTTGGCGAACGCGGCGGCCTTGCCCTCGGTGTCCGAGGCGGCTTCGTCGGCGTCGTCGGTGATCGCGCCGGAGAGGGCGTTCGAGGTGGCCATCTCCGTCGACGACGGGTCGGTGTCGTCGGTCCCCTCGGACTCGTCGTCGGCGAACGCCGGGCCCGCGACGAGACCGGCGGTGAGCACGCCGACGGCCAGCGCGCAGGCGATACCGAGACGATTGCGTCTGTGCATGGTGTGGTTCCCCCTTGAGGAAGCGCCGTGACGGCACTTCGACAGCCCCGTTGATCTGGTCCAGGCCAGTCAACCGGGCGGGCACGTGCGGCACATCGGCTCCCCAGCCAGTTACCGGAAGGTAACTACCCTGGGAAACCGCCGACTTGGGCCAGCACCACCGCACAGGCGATCTCCACCCGGCTGGTCGCCTCCAAGTGCCGCAGCACATCGGCGACATGCGCCCGCGCCGTGCGCGGACTGATGAACAACCGGACCGCGATCTCCGGATCACTCAACCCGCCCGCCACCAGCTCGGCCACCTCCCGCTGGCGCGGACTGAGCCGGATCAGCCGGCGCGCTCTCACCCGATGCCCCGCGACGATCCCGTCGAGCGGCAAGCCCCCGTGGCTCATGCACTCCCCCTCATCCCCATGCCGGTCAGAGCATGGACATGACGTGAAGATAGCCGGGGAAGTGATGGAGAGCTCAAGTATTTAGGGCACGCAAAGAGCTGGGGGCACGCGAAGAACCGGCACGCGAAGAGCGCGGCGGCCCCTGAGGACCACCGCGCTCACCGCGATACCGGACCGGACCCCGGCCGTCAGGTCGTACGACGCCGCCGAGCCCCCGGCCGACGCTCACTCGGCCGAGTGACGGGATCCCCCGCCTCCTCCGCCGCCGCGCGCCTCCGCAACCCGAAGTTCGCCAACGCCTCGGCCAACTTGTGCACGGACGGCTCCGGCGCCATCACATCCACCCGCAGCCCATGCTCCTCGGCCGTCTTCGCCGTGGCGGGACCGATGCACGCGATCACCGTCACGTTGTGCGGCTTCCCCGCGATCCCCACCAGGTTCCGCACGGTCGACGACGACGTGAAGAGAACGGCGTCGAAGCCACCCCCCTTGATCGCCTCCCGCGTGTCCGCCGGCGGCGGCGACGCCCGCACGGTCCGGTAGGCGGTGACGTCGTCGACCTCCCACCCGAGCTCGATCAGCCCGGCGACCAGAGTCTCCGTGGCGATGTCGGCACGCGGCAGGAACACCCGGTCGATCGGGTCGAAGACGGGGTCGTACGGCGGCCAGTCCTCCAGCAACCCGGCCGCGGACTGCTCCCCGCTCGGCACCAGATCCGGCTTCACGCCGAAGGCGATCAGCGCCTTGGCGGTCTGCTCACCGACCGCCGCGACCTTGATCCCCGCGAAGGCACGGGCGTCGAGCCCGTACTCCTCGAACTTCTCACTCACGGCCTTGACCGCGTTGACCGACGTGAAGGCGATCCACTCGTACCGGCCGGTCACCAGCCCCTTGACCGCCCGCTCCATCTGCTGGGGCGTCCGCGGCGGCTCGACGGCGATCGTCGGCACCTCGTGCGGAACGGCGCCGTAGGACCGGAGTTGGTCGGAGAGCGAGGCCGCCTGCTCCTTCGTGCGCGGGACGAGGACCTTCCAGCCGAACAGCGGCTTGGACTCGAACCACGACAACTGGTCGCGCTGGGCGGCGGCGGAACGCTCACCGACCACGGCTATCACCGGCCGGCCACCGTCCGGGGACGGCAGCACCTTCGCCTGCTTCAGCGTCTGCGCGATGGTGCCGAGCGTCGCGGACCAGGTCCGCTGACGAGTGGTCGTACCAGCCACTGTGACCGTCATCGGAGTGTCCGGCTTACGGCCGGCCGCCACCAGTTCGCCGGCGGCCGAGGCCACCGAGTCCAGGGAGGTCGACACGACGACCGTGCCGTCCGACGCGCCGACCTCGGTCCAGCAGCGGTCCGACGCGGTACGGGCGTCCACGAAGCGGACGTCCGCGCCCTGGGCGTCCCGCAGCGGGACACCGGCGTACGCGGGCACGCCGACGGCCGCGGCGACACCGGGCACGACCTCGAAGGGAACACCGGCGGCCACGCAGGCGAGCATTTCCTCTGCGGCGTACGTATCTAGTCCGGGGTCCCCGGACACCGCACGCACGACCCGCCTGCCGCCCCGCGCGGCCTCCATGACAAGATGTGCCGCATCCCGCACAGCGGGTAGGCCAACGGTTGTTGACGCACCGTCAACGACCGTTAGTTGAGGCGTGCCCGTGCCCGGGAGCGAGTCCGAAGAAGGACCCGATTCCGGATGCACGACGACCACGCCTGGTCGGGCGTGCGCACGTACGACGTCGAGCACCTCGTGCTCGGCGACGAGAACGTCCGCGTTCGCCAGCGCCTCCACGGCGCGCAGTGTGAGCAGTCCCGGATCTCCGGGTCCGGCACCCAGGAAGGTGACGTGCCCGTGTTCCGGACCGGCGGCGGGAAGAGTGGTGGGGCTCACTTGGCTTGCTCCCCCATCAGACCGGCCGCGCCCTGGGCGAGCATCTCGGCGGCGAGTTCGCGACCGAGCATCAGTGCTTGGTCATGCGTCTCGGGCACGGGACCGGTGGTGGACAGCTGCACCGTACGCGAACCGTCGGTCGTGCCGACTATTCCGCGCAGGCGCATTTCCTTGACAATCTGCCCGTCGGCCAGAAGGTCGGCCAGCGCGCCCACAGGGGCGGAGCAGCCGGCCTCCAGGGCGGCGAGCAGGGACCTTTCGGCAGTCACGGCGATCCGCGTGAACGGGTCGTCGAGCTCGCCGAGTGCCGCGATCAAGTCCGCGTTGTCCGCGGCACATTCGATCGCCAGGGCCCCCTGGCCGGGGGCGGGCAGAACAGTGTCGACCGACAGGAAGTCGGTCACTTCGTCGAGCCGGCCGATCCGGCTCAGTCCGGCGGCGGCCAGGACCACGGCGTCCAGCTCACCGTCCCGCACGAAGCCGATCCGGGTGTCGACGTTGCCCCGGATCGGGACCGTCTCGATGTCGAGGCCGTGGCCGCGCGCGTACGCGTTCAGCTGGGCCGTACGACGCGGGGAGCCCGTACCGATGCGCGCCCCGCGGGGCAGGTCGGTGAACTTCAGGGCGTCCTTGGCGACGAGCACGTCCCTCGGGTCCTCGCGCTCCGGAACGGCGGCGAGCACCAGGCCCTCGGGCTGCGCGGTCGGCAGGTCCTTCAGCGAATGAACCGCGAAGTCGACCTCACCGCCGAGCAGCGCGTCCCGCAGCGCGGTCACGAAGACCCCGGTGCCGCCGATCTGGGCGAGGTGCTCGCGGGAGGTGTCGCCGTAGGTGGTGATCTCGACGAGCTCGACGGGCCGTCCGGTCACCTGGCTCACGGCGTCCGCCACCAACCCGGACTGGGCCAGAGCAAGTCTGCTCCGTCTAGTGCCGAGCCTCAGTGCCTTCTTACTCATGCTGGCCCTCGGTTCTTGCTGTTCTTCTCAGAGTCTTCTTCGGCCCGCGAGACGGAGGCCACCGTCTCCTGGTCGAGGTCGAACAGGGTGCGCAGCGCGTCCGCGTACCCGGCGCCGCCGGGCTCGGCCGCGAGCTGCTTGACCCGTACGGTCGGCGCGTGCAGCAGCTTGTCCACCACGCGCCGCACGGTCTGGGTGATCTCGGCGCGGTGCTTGTCGTCGAGGCCGGGCAGCCGTCCGTCGAGCCGGGCGATCTCGTTCGCCACGACATCGGCGGCCATGGCACGCAGGGCGACCACGGTCGGCGTGATGTGCGCGGCCCGCAGGGCTGCCCCGAAGGCCGCGACCTCGTCGGAGACGATACGCCGTACCGCGTCCACGTCCGCCGCCATCGGAGCGTCCGCCGAAGCCTCGGCGAGCGACTCGATGTCCACCAGCCGCACCCCGGCCAGCCGGTGCACGGCGGCGTCCACGTCACGCGGCATCGCGAGGTCGAGGACCGACAACACCGGCGCGGGGCGCGGGATCTGGGCGACGGGCTCGGGCCTGCGCCGCTCGGGGATCCGGCCGACGGTCGCGGCCATGGTGGCGAGTTCGGTGATG
>NZ_JAWOAI010000417.1:0-9014 GCF_033194735.1 Streptomyces sp. W16 | reverse complement strand
TATGCCCTGCACCCTGGCGAGCTGCGCCTTGCCGGTGACGCGTGCGGGCAGGGCGCCCACGGCGGGTACGAAGACGGCGTCCACGATGCCGAAGACCAGGGCGAGTACCGCGAGCGGCCAGAGCCCCGGGCCGGTGAGGAACAGCAGCGCGGCCACGGCGAGTACGGCCGCGCAGCGCACGGCGTCGCTGCCGATGACGACCCGGCGCGGACCGAAGCGGTCGGCGATCACCCCGCCGCCCAGCATCAGCACCGCGCGGGGCAGCGCGCTGACCGACATGACCAGGCCGGCCTGCGCCGGGGAGCCCGCTTGTACGGCGGCCCAGGACAGGGCTATGTAGTAGACCCCGTCGCCGGCCATCGACGACGCGTAGGCGCCGAGCCAGCGCAGGACGTTGGGGTCGCGGTGGGCGGGTCTGTCGGTGGCTGTGCCGGGGGCTGTGAGCGTGGTGGGCACGGGAGTTCGTCCTCTCCGGGGCTCAGGCGCGGAACGGGAAGCCGTACAGGTGGATCGCGACGTTCTCCCGGCCCTGGGTGTCGCCCGCCTGCTCGGCGGCCCGCCCCCTGGCCTGGTACTTCTTGATCAGGGCGTCCAACTCGTGCCCCAGTTCGGCGAGTTCGGGCGCGTTCAGTCGTGGGAGGTACTCGCCGTCGAAACCCGCCGAGCGCCACTCGTCGCTCCAGGACTCGGACTCGTCGAGGTGACGCCGGTACAGGTCGACACGTTGCTCCAGCAGCGCCCGCACGAGCGCCCCCTGGGTGGCGAGCTTCTCGGGGGCGTCCTTCACGTCCTCGTGCCGCACGATCAGGCTCTCGGCGGTGGTCCGCCACCAGCGCTCCCGGCCGTCACCGCTCTGCTGCTCGGCCTCCTCGATCAGCCCGTGCTCGGCAAGCTTGCGCAGGTGGTAGCTCACCAGCGAAACGGCCTCGTCGACCTGGTCGGCGAGCTGCGACGCGGTCGCCGTACGGGCCACGTACAGCGCCCGGTACAGCTTGAGGCGCAGCGGGTGCGCGAACGCCTTGAGCGTCCCCAGATCGGTGATGGTGCGGGTCTCGTCCGAGGTCATGCACTCGACGTTAGATGCGAAAGGAAAGTTGCGCAATATATTTTGCGCAACTTTCCTTTTGCATCCCCCCACAAGTAAGCCCCGACCGCCAGGCAGCCGGGGCTTACAACAGGTCTCAGGGGATCACCTCACGGGGTGACCCGCTTCCCGCAGCGCCTGCTTGACCTCGCCGATCCGCAGATCCCCGAAGTGGAAGACGGAGGCGGCCAGCACCGCGTCCGCGCCCGCCGCCACCGCGGGCGGGAAGTCGGCCAGCTTGCCCGCTCCGCCGGAGGCGATCACCGGCACGGTCACGTGCTTGCGGACCGCCGCGATCATCTCCAGGTCGTAGCCGTCCTTCGTGCCGTCCGCGTCCATCGAGTTGAGCAGGATCTCCCCCGCGCCCAACTCGGCGGCCCGGTGCGCCCATTCGATGGCGTCGATGCCGGTGCCCTTGCGACCGCCGTGGGTGGTGACCTCGAAGGAGCCCTCGGAAGTCCGGCGCGCGTCCACCGACAGCACCAGCACCTGGCGGCCGAACCGCTCCGCGATCTCCCGGATCAGCTCCGGCCGGTTGATCGCCGCCGTGTTGACGCCGACCTTGTCCGCGCCCGCCCGCAGCAACTTGTCCACGTCCTCGGCCGTGCGGACCCCGCCGCCGACCGTGAGCGGGATGAAGACCTGCTCGGCGGTGCGGCGGACCACGTCGTACGTCGTCTCGCGGTTGCCGGAGGACGCGGTGATGTCCAGGAAGGTCAGTTCGTCGGCGCCCTCGGCGTCGTAGACCTTGGCCATCTCGACGGGGTCGCCCGCGTCGCGCAGATTCTGGAAGTTGACACCCTTGACGACCCGGCCGTTGTCGACGTCCAGGCAGGGGATCACGCGTACGGCGAGGGTCATGACGAGCCCTCCTCGCCACGCGCTTCCGTCCGGTACGCCTCCACCTCGACCTCGACGACCAGGCTGGGGTCGACGAAACCGGACACGATGATCATGGACGCGGCGGGCCGGATCGCGTCGAAGAGCTCCTTGTGTGCGCGGCCCACGTCGTCCACATCCCGGGCGTGGGTGATGTACATACGGGTGCGCACCACATCGGCGGGACCGAGACCCAGTTGCTCCAGCGCCGCGAACGCGACGTTGAACGCGTTGACCGTCTGCTCGTAGGGACCGCCCCCGGCGATCTCGCCGTCCACTATCGACGTGCACCCGGAGACCAGCACCAGGCCGTTGGGCAGCTCCACCGCGCGGGAGTAGCCGAAGGCGTCCTCCCAGGGCGCGCCGGTCGACACGCGTCGTAGCTCGGTCACCGGGCCACCGCCTCCAAGGCCTCTTCCAGAGTGAACGCCTTCGCGTACAGGGCCTTCCCGACGATGGAGCCCTCGACACCGAGGGGTACCAGCTCGGAGATGGCGCGGAGGTCGTCGAGCGAGGACACGCCGCCGGAGGCCACGACCGGGCGGTCGGTCGCCGCGCAGACATTGCGCAGCAGCTCCAGGTTGGGGCCCTGGAGGGTGCCGTCCTTGGCGATGTCGGTGACCACGTACCGGGCGCAGCCCTCGGAGTTGAGGCGGTCCAGGGTCTCGTAGAGGTCGCCGCCGTCGCGGGTCCAGCCGCGGCCGCGCAGGGTCGTGCCGCGTACGTCGAGGCCGACCGCGATCTTGTCGCCGTGCTCGGCGATGACCTTGGCGACCCACTCGGGGGTCTCCAGCGCGGCGGTGCCGAGGTTCACCCGGGTGCAGCCGGTGGCGAGGGCGGCGGCGAGGGTGTCGTCGTCGCGGATGCCGCCGGACAGCTCGACCTTGATGTCCATGGCGCCGGTGACCTCGGCGATGAGCTTGCGGTTGTCACCGGTGCCGAACGCGGCGTCCAGGTCGACGAGGTGCAGCCACTCGGCGCCGGAACGCTGCCAGGCGAGGGCGGCTTCGAGGGGGGAGCCGTAGGAGGTCTCGGTCCCGGACTCGCCGTGGACGAGGCGGACGGCCTGGCCGTCGCGGACGTCGACGGCGGGGAGGAGTTCGAGCTTCGAAGGCATCAGAGGGTTCCGATCCAGTTGTTCAACAGCTGCGCTCCGGCGTCGCCGGACTTCTCGGGGTGGAACTGCGTGGCCCACAGCGCGCCGTTCTCCACGGCGGCCACGAAGGGCTTGCCGTGCGTCGTCCAGCTCACCAGGGGGGCACGCATCGCCGGGTTCACGACTTCCAGGGACCAGTCGTGAACGGCGTAGGAGTGCACGAAGTAGAAGCGCGCGTCCGCGTCCAGGCCCGCGAAGAGCTGGGAGCCCGCCGGGGTGTCGACGGTGTTCCAGCCCATGTGGGGCACGATCTCGGCCTGCAGGGGTTCGACCGAGCCGGGCCACTCGTCCAGGCCCTCGGTCTCGACGCCGTGCTCGATGCCGCGCGCGAACAGGATCTGCATGCCGACGCAGATGCCCATCACCGGGCGTCCGCCGGCCAGTCGGCGGCCGACGATCCAGTCGCCGCGCGCCTCCTTGAGGCCCTGCATGCAGGCGGCGAAGGCGCCGACACCGGGCACCAGCAGGCCGTCCGCGTTCATGGCCTTGTCGTAGTCACGCGTTATCTCGACCTCGGCACCCGTGCGCGCGAGGGCACGCTCGGCGGAACGGACGTTCCCGAAGCCGTAGTCAAAGACGACTACTTTCTTCGCTGCGCTCAATTCCACACCTCCAGCCTCATGACCCCGGCCACCAGGCACATCGCGGCGGCGATGGAGATCAGCACGATGAGCTGGCGCGGCATCTTCTGCTTGACGAAGGAGTAGACCCCGCCGAGGAGGAAGAGCCCGACGACGATGAGGAGGCTCGACAGGCTGGTCACAGCGCGCCCTTCGTGGAGGGGAGGATGCCGGCCGCGCGCGGGTCGCGCTCGGAGGCGTACCGCAGGGCGCGGGCCAGCGCCTTGAACTGGCACTCCACGATGTGGTGCGCGTTGCGCCCGTACGGCACGTGCACGTGCAGCGCGATCTGGGCCTGGGCGACGAAGGACTCCAGGATGTGCCGGGTCATCGTGGTGTCGTACTCGCCGATCATCGGCGCCATGTTCTCGGGCTCGGTGTGCACGAGGTACGGGCGGCCGGACAGGTCGACGGTGACCTGGGCCAGGGACTCGTCCAGGGGAACCGTGCAGTTGCCGAACCGGTAGATCCCCACCTTGTCGCCGAGCGCCTGCTTGAAGGCGGCGCCGAGCGCGAGGGCGGTGTCCTCGATGGTGTGGTGCGAGTCGATGTGCAGATCGCCCTCGGTCTTCACGGTGAGGTCGAACAGACCGTGCCGGCCGAGCTGGTCGAGCATGTGGTCGTAGAAGCCGACCCCTGTCGACACGTCGACCTTGCCGTGCCCGTCGAGGTCGATCTCGACGAGGACCGACGTCTCCTTGGTCGTCCGCTCCACCCGTCCTACGCGGTTCATGCGCTCTGCTCCTTCTTCAGTTCACGGACCGCGTCGAGGAACGCGTCGTTCTCTTCGGGGGTTCCGGCGGAGACCCGCAGCCACCCCGGGATGCCGTTGTCCCGGACCAGGACGCCCTGGTCGAGGATCTTCTGCCAGGCGGTGTGCGAGTCCGCGAACCGCCCGAACTGCACGAAGTTGGCGTCGGACTCGACGACTTCACAGCCGATGGCCTTCAACTCGCCCACCAGCCGGTCCCGTTCGGACTTCAGCTGCTCGACATACCCCAGCAGTGTGTCGGTGTGCTCCAGGGCGGCCAGCGCGGTCGCCTGGGTGACGGCCGACAAGTGGTAGGGCAGCCGTACGAGTTGGACGGCGTCGACGACGGCAGGGTGCGCGGCGAGATAGCCGAGGCGGAGCCCCGCCGCCCCGAACGCCTTCGACATCGTCCGCGAGACGACGAGATTCGGCCGACCTTCGAGCAGCGGCAGCAGCGAGTCGCCGTGGCTGAACTCGATGTACGCCTCGTCGACGATCACCATCGACGGCTTGGCGGCCTGGGCCGCTTCGTACAGCGCGAGGACCGTCTCGGGCGGAACGGCGTTGCCCGTGGGGTTGTTGGGGGTCGTGATGAAAACGACCTCGGGCTTGTTCTCGGCGATCCACCGCTCGGCGGCGGCGAGATCGATCGTGAAGTCCTCGTTGCGCGGCCCGGAGATCCAGCCCGTCCCCGTGCCGCGCGCGATGAGCGCGTGCATCGAGTACGACGGTTCGAAGCCGATGGCCGTACGGCCGGGGCCGCCGAAGGTCTGGAGCAGTTGCTGGATGACTTCGTTCGAGCCGTTGGCCGCCCACACGTTCTCGACGCCGACGCGGTAACCACCGGTCTTCGTGAGGTAGTTGGCGAGCTCGGTGCGCAGCTCGACCGCGTCCCGGTCGGGGTAGCGGTTGAGGTCGCGGGCGGCCTCGCGGACGCGCTCGGTGATCCGCTCGACCAGCGCCTCGGGCAGCGGGTAGGGGTTCTCGTTGGTGTTCAGCCGTACGGGAACGTCCAACTGGGGCGCGCCATAAGGGGACTTGCCGCGCAGTTCGTCCCGTACGGGAAGATCGTCGATGCCGGTCACTTGCTCTCTGGAACCTTCCATCCGAACCTCGCCTTGACCGCCGCGCCGTGCGCGGGCAGGTCCTCCGCCTCCGCCAGCGTCACCACGTGATGCGCCACGTCGGCGAGGGCGTCGCGGGTGTAGTCGACGATGTGGATGCCCCGGAGGAAGGACTGCACGGAGAGGCCGGAGGAGTGGCAGGCGCAACCGCCGGTCGGCAGCACGTGGTTGGAGCCCGCCGCGTAGTCGCCGAGGGAGACGGGCGCCCAGGGTCCGACGAAGATCGCACCGGCGTTCCGCACCCGGTCGGCGACCGCGGCGGCGTCCGCCGTCTGGATCTCCAGGTGCTCGGCGCCGTACGCGTTCACGACCCGCAGCCCCTCCTCGACACCGTCGACGAGGACGATCGCGGACTGCCGGCCCGCGAACGCCGGAGCGATCCGGTCCTCGATGTGCTTGGTGGCCGCGACCTGCGGTTCGAGTTCCTTCTCGACGGCGTCCGCGAGCGTCACGGAGTCCGTGACCAGGACGGCGGCGGCGAGCGGGTCGTGCTCGGCCTGGCTGATCAGGTCGGCGGCGACGTGCACCGGGTCGGCACTGTCGTCGGCGAGGACCGCGATCTCGGTGGGTCCGGCCTCGGTGTCGATGCCGATCCGGCCGGTGAAGTAGCGCTTGGCGGCGGCGACCCAGATGTTTCCGGGCCCGGTGACCATGTTGGCGGGGGCGCAGGACTCGGTGCCGTAGGCGAACATCGCGACGGCCTGGGCGCCGCCGACGGCGTAGACCTCGTCGACGCCGAGCAGTGCGCAGGCGGCGAGGATCGTCGGGTGCGGCAGGCCGTCGAAGTCCGCCTGCGGCGGGGAGGCGAGCGCGACGGAGCCGACTCCTGCCTCCTGGGCCGGGACGACGTTCATGATCACGGAGGAGGGGTAGACCGAGCGCCCGCCCGGCGCGTAGAGGCCCACCCGGTCGACCGGCACCCACTTCTCGGTGACCGTGCCGCCGGGCACGACCTGGGTGGTGTGGGTCGTACGGCGCTGCTCGCGGTGGACGAGCCGGGCGCGCCGGATGGACTCCTCCAGGGCCGCGCGCACCGCCGGGTCGAGCTGCTCCAGCGCGTCGCTGAGCGCCTGGGCCGGGACCCTCACCTGCTCCAGCCGCACGCGGTCGAACTTCTCTGCGAAGTCGATCAGCGCCGCGTCGCCCCGATGATGCACGGCCTCGCAGATCGGCCGCACCTTCTCCAGGGCGGCCGAGACGTCGAAGTCGGCTCGGGGCAGCACGTCGCGCAGGGCGGGCCCGTCAGGGAGGGCGTCGCCGCGCAGATCGATTCGGGAGATCACGGAAGTAATTCTCTCAGACGGCGATCGGGCGCTGCTCGCGCATATCAATGGCTGATACAGAACGTGGCCGGAACCCGGAAGATCAGGGGGGTGTGAGGGGTGTCCCCCCACAAAGCACAGTACGTCTAGTGTTCCGGGCGTCACGGAGCGGGCATGAACAGCTGTGCGAAACCCGTGAGTAAGTGAGAGGGATGAAAGAGCAGTGACCGAGGGTGCCGGCCTCCGCGCGGGGGATGTGCCGGACGATGCGACCGCCGCCGAGGCCGGTATGTGGCAGGCCTTCCGCAACGGCAGTGTGTACGACCTGAGCAGCGGCGACACCGTCGTCGACGATCCGCACGGCGGACATCCGTGGGGCCCCGAGCGGACCGTACGGGCCCGGTTCGTGTGCTGGCTGCTCCTGGACGGGCCGCCCGCGCTGTCGGGCCGGGTGGCCTCGCTGAAACTCACCGGAGTGCAGATCAGCGGCACCCTGGACCTGGCGGGCGGCACGATCGCGCCGTTCGTCGAGCTGAAGGGCTGCCGCTTCGAGCGGGAGGTGCTGCTCCCGGAGGCCCGCTTCCAGACCGTACGGCTGGTGGACTGCTCGGTGCCGCGGCTGGAGGCGGCGCGGGTGCACACGGAGGGTGACCTGCATCTGCCGCGCTGCCGCTTCCACAACGGCGTACGGCTGACCGACGCGCACATCGGCACCGATCTGCTGCTCAACCAGGCGATCGTCTACCGGGACCGCACGGGCCGTTCGATCGCGGCCGACGGCATGACCGTGGGGCAGGACCTCCAGGCCGAACTCCTCGAATCGCACGGTGAGTTGAGCCTGCGCAGCGCCAAGGTGGGCGTCTCGCTGAGCCTGCGCGGCGCCCGGCTGGCCAACCCGTACTCGCGGCTCGCCCTGAACGCGCCGCAGCTGACCGTCGGCCGCACCCTGTACCTCACCCCGGCGGGCGTCGGCGGCCCCTGGCTGAGCGGCACCACGCCCGCGCGCGGGACCCGCATCCAGCGCTTCACGTGCCAGGGCGGGGTGCGCCTGGACGACGGGCGGTTCGGGGACGCGGTGGACCTGGAGCGGGCCCGGTTCACCTTCACGGACGACCAGGAGCTGTCGCTGCTGCGGGTCCAGGCGCCAGAGCTGCGCTTCCTCGGGGAGAAACCGCGGCGCGGCAAGGTGGTGCTGTCGGGGGCGCGGGTCGTCAACCTGATCGACGGGAAGGACAGTTGGCCGGGTCCGGGCAACCTCCACATGGGCGGCTTCGTGTACGAGAACCTCGTACCGCAGGGCCCGTTCCCGCTGGACGCCCGCCTCGACTGGGTGGCCGCCGCGACCGCCGAGTACAACCCTGAGCCGTACGAGCGGCTCGCGACCGTGCTGCGCAACGGCGGGGAGGACGAGGACGCGCGCGAGGTGCTGCTCGCCAAGCAGCGGCGGCGCCGGGAGAGCCTGCCCGTCGCGGCCAAGCTGTGGGGGTTCGCGCAGGACTGGACGGTCGCCTACGGGTACCGGCCGGGCCGGGCCGCCGTATGGATGGCGGTGCTGTGGGCGGCCGGTTCGCTGGCCTTCGCGCACGCGGACCATGTGCCGGTGAGCAGCGGCGGGCATCCGCTGTGGAGCCCCGCCCTGTTCGCGCTGGATCTGCTGCTGCCGGTGATCGACCTGGGGCAGGTGGGCCAGTGGCAGTTGCACGGGGGCTGGCAGTGGCTGTCCGTGGCGCTGATCCTGCTGGGCTGGATCCTGGCGACGACGGTGGCGGCGGGGGCGACCCGCCTGCTCAGACGCGGATAGCGACCTCCCGCGCACAGCACTCGAACAGATGAGCAACAGTCACCTTTTGCCCGGGCTTGACCGAAGCGCGTACAACTTTCCACGGGGTGCTCAAACGGTCTGGCGCACTCCGGATCCCGGTCCTTCAATGGTCGGCACCATGGCTCTGCTGCGCGCGCTCATCCGTACCGCCCGGATGGCAAGGAACACCTCGCGGCTCGCCGCCGGACTGCCGGCCGACGACGAGGTACTCCTCGACGCGCCCGACGACCGGCTGGGCCCCGTGCTGGTCGCGGCCGGACGCGGCGAGTACGGGCCGGCCGCCGCACTGCTGGCACCCACCCGCGCGTCCGCCGAG
>NZ_JAWOAI010000416.1:0-9014 GCF_033194735.1 Streptomyces sp. W16 | reverse complement strand
CGTCGTACGGCGGCGAGCGCGCTGTCGGCGGCGTCCGCGTCGGCCTCCTCCGCCTCGGCGGCGGAGAACGGCCGTGAGGCGTACGCCACAAGTCGGGCGGCGGCGAGCCTGCCCGGCCAGCGCAGCGCGACGTAGGGCCTCCCCGGCCGGCGCAACGTAGCGACAGCAAGCCCTCGGGGATCTCCGCCAGGAGATCCCCGAGGGCTTTCGCGCTCCGGGGTTTTCCGCGCGCTCCGGGGGTTTTCGCACGCCCCCGCACCACAAGGTCACCGCACGATCGGTCCAGCCGGGCGGCGCGCACCTTAGGGTTAGACACATGAACGATCGCATGGTGTGGATCGACTGCGAGATGACCGGCCTCTCGCTGTCCGACGACGCTCTCATCGAGGTGGCCGCCCTCGTCACCGACTCCGAGCTGAACGTGCTCGGCGAAGGGGTGGACATCGTCATCCGCCCGCCGGACCAGGCGCTGGAGACGATGCCGGACGTAGTACGCCAGATGCACACCGCATCCGGCCTGCTCGACGAGCTGGCCGGCGGTACGACGCTGGCCGACGCGGAGGAGCTGGTCCTGGCGTACATCCGGGAGCACGTCAAGGAGCCGGGCAAGGCCCCGCTGTGCGGCAACTCGGTCGGCACCGACCGCGGTTTCCTGCTCCGTGACATGCCGACCCTGGAGGAGTACCTGCACTACCGCATCGTGGACGTGTCCTCGGTGAAGGAGCTGGCCCGCCGCTGGTACCCGCGGGCGTACTTCAACAGCCCCGAGAAGAAGGGCAACCACCGAGCCCTCGCCGACATCCGCGAGTCCATCGCCGAACTGCGCTACTACCGCGAGGCGATCTTCGTCCCGCAGCCCGGCCCCGACTCCGACACCGCCCGCACGATCGCCGCGAAGCACGTCCAGCCCACCCCGTAAAAGCCGTGCGCGAGCACCCCTTCGGACCCTGTACACTTTTTCTCGGCCGGTCGGAAACTCGCAGAGTGAACGACCGGGCATGGTGGGTGTAGCTCAGCTGGTAGAGCACCTGGTTGTGGTCCAGGAAGTCGCGGGTTCAAGTCCCGTCACTCACCCTCTCCAAGAGGCCGTTGACCTGCAGTATGCGGGTTGACGGCCTCTTTTTGCTCCTCCGCGGCCGCACTGGCGGTCACCCGGGATCTTGAGAAGGCTCCCGTGTTCCCCTCATGGCAAGCGCTCGCAAGCGCGTCCGCAGGGACGGCAGCACCGCGCATCAGGTCGAGTTCGCCGCGGCCTTTGATGCCGCCCTTTACATGGTGTCCGACGCTGAAGTGATGCTTACGCGGGTACTGAACACCATGAGCTTTTCCGCGTACACCACGCAGCTTGGTCACACCCACAGCGAGGCCCAGCACTGGATCGACGCCGTATGCAGGGAGGCCATCGCCGTGCTCCGCCTACCGGCAAGATGATCGCCGTGCAGACAGAAACGTTGGTGGGGCTGATCGGCTTCGGTGGCGCTGTAGTGGGTGCCGGAGGTGCCCTGCTGGGCGGATGGCTCCAGCAGCATCACGCAGCCAAGACAGCGAAGGATGAACGCCGTAGCGAACGCCGGTACACGACGGGCCAGGCAGCGCTTGAGATTCTCATACGTTTCCGTCAGGCCACTGCATCCCGGACGGAGGACCAAGAGAGCGAGGATGCCTGGAATGACGTGTTCATCGACTTGACCGTGACCTTCGACGCCGCCCTTTACGTCGTGCCCGATGGCGACGAGATGCGAGAGCAGGTCTTCGAGATCGTGAGGCTCATTGCGTACTACGAGCAACTCGGCCAGACACATCAGGAGTCCAACCTCTGGATTGACTCACTGTGCAAGGAGGCTATCGAGGTGCTCTCCGCCTTCCTGCGCGAGGACCCGCTCCCGAGTCCGTCCCGCTTCTTCCTTGATCAACAGGAGATGGTGGAGGCTCATCTACGGAATCGCACATCCCAGCCATGACACCCGTCAGCAAGGTGCTTGTGTTTTGAAACATCAGACCGCATAATCGCGATCAGTACCACCAGTGCGTCCGCGCGCAGGCCCCGCCTCCCACGAGGACGGGGCCTTTTCGTGTTTCAGGGAGGCCGCCATGGAGGACGAGACCTGGCTGACGGTCAAGGAAGCCGCGCTCTTCGTGGGCGTGGACGTCCAGACTGTCTACTCCTGGGCCCGCCGGGGCCACCTGAAGGTCACCGGGCTCGACCACCAAGGCCAGAAGCTCTTCCGTCATCTCGACGTCGCCCAGGCCGAGTTGGACACCCGGGCCAAGGCCGGACGCGTGCTGACAACCGCTGCGTGATCCCAAGCGCATCAGAGAGCGACAAGCTCTCGCCACCACATCGGGTGCTCCGACGTGATCAGGCGCATCGAGGGACTGTGGGTCAGCATGAACTGACAGAAGTCTCGCCAGTCCTCATAGGACTCCGATTCTGGAATGCGACGAGTGGACATAAGGCCGCACTCCAGTGCATCCGCGAGGAGTTCCGCGAGAATCAAGACGCGCTCGCGCTCCAGGCCGTGGTCGGGTGTCGGCTTGGCTTCATAGAAGTAAGCACGCATGCCGGGGTACTCCAGCATCTTGAAGTAGATGTCCCGAAGGTTGGCAATCGCCACGTCCAGCGCGTTGTTGCCCGCCATGGTGTTACTTGTGTGCACCTGGTCAACGGCGGCTTTGGTCTGTTTGGCCAAGTACAGCAACGAGACGATCAACCCCACTAATCCGCCGATGGCGGTCACCAACGTCACTACGGTTATCACGAGTACCCCCCGCACCTAAACCACCTGTGGAATCAGCGACGCCCCCATCCGGGCAACGGTTCCTGAAGCCCGTTAGCTCACGTGTCGCCCCACGCATCCGACCGACTCGTAACCGTCTGACGCCCCTCCTCGGAGCGCCAGACGGCCGGCTCAGTCAGCTCTCGTCCTCGACCTGCTCGGGCTTCCGCTGATCGCGATACTCGCGGAGGAAACGGAATGCCTCGCTCCCAAGGACGAGAAGGGCTGCGGCGGCACTCAGGGCCGCGTTGAGTGTGTCCACTGCTGAAGATCCCTTCTCCGGGACCTCGGGCAACAGAACGTGCCAAGATCCCGGCACGTCTACACATGCCTGGACTTCTTGGTCACGCCCGGCGAGTACTTGCTTTCCGTCGCTTCCCTGGGCAGTGAGCAGGGCTTCCGGCTGGTCAGCACCTCCTGGAAGGCCCTACGCCGAGGCCATACCCGAAGGCCAATATCAACAATCCTTGGAGCGACGCCTCTTGACGGCCGTCAGAGCGCCTGTGTCTCCGGCTGCTGATGCGGAACTGCTCCATTGACGCTGGGCTCCGGAAGGGCCTCGGCCGACTTCAGGACGCCATTCAACTCGGGGAGCGTCGCGGCGGAAAACTTCAGGATCAACGCCGCCTGTAGATGGGCCCTGAGCGTCGGATCCGTGACGTTCTCCAGGAGCTTGATGGCCTGACCGGCGTCCCGCTCCACCTTCATGTCCTGTCGGAGCGACTGGGTCTGGCTCTCCATGTGCTTCAGCGCAGCATCGGCCCGCTTGTGGAACAGGGTGCCAATCACCGTCATCACAAGGCCCGCCACGCTCGCCGTGACGGAGGCGTACTGGTCCCCGGTGCTCTCGGCCTTGAAGATCGCCATGCCTACACCGGAGATCAAAACGAGGCCACCCAGGATGGAGCAGGTCAGACTGGCGCTGAAACTCCGGCGCGCCTGGACGAGACCATAGGCGTAGTACTCCACCAGGAGCTTGGCGAACCGGGTCTCAGTTTGGTTCTCCAGATCCGGATGAGAGCGAGACTCCGCGTCGGTCTTTCCGTCCAGGTCGGTCTCGGGTGTCTCGCCCAGAACCTCGGTCAACAGACGGCGCCGTTCCGAGTCGATCTCCACCCGGGTAAGCCTCTGGACGAACGGCATCACGAACTTCGAACCGACCAGGTAGAGAGCGGCGGCAATCGCTGGGGTTGCCGGGACCGAAAGCAGGGACCAATCCACGCCCCCACTGTGCCGGAACTTGACTGACGCCAGCGGCTATCCACCTTGACTCCGCTAGCTCCTGACCGGTCACCCGTCACAGCACGCACGTGAGGGGGGAGCCGGCCGTGGCGACCAACCGCGTCGAACTCACCTCGCACGAGTTCCGCAAGCTCCGTACCCGCGTCCTCGCCGAGTCGGACGTCTGTCTCGTGTGCGGTTATGGAGCCGCCGATGCGGTCGACCATGCCCACCCGGTGAGCAAGGGCGGAGCGAAGCTCGATCCCGACAACCTCGCACCCATCCACGGTGTGGCCGGCTGTGCGGTGTGCCTCCGCAAGTGCAACAGCAAGAAGGGCAACCGGCCGCTGTCCGAGGTCGTACAGCTCGTCACCTCGGTCGACTGGCCCGCGGGGCCTTAGGACGGACGCAAGTGCTGTTCGGCGACGTAAGAGAGGTCCCCCACTTCACTCCCGAACTCCTCCGAGTCCGCAGTGATGTCGGGCTCGTTCCCCTGTGAGCTGACAGGATGGCAGTGACCTTCGGCTGACTGGCGAAGCGTCAAAGCCGCATATGCACAAGCGAGTTGGTGGGCAGTCGGCCCGTCGCCCTCCTCAGCGGCCTTCTTGACCCGCTCCAGGAGAGTGACCCGGACCTCCTGCGCCAACTCGGCTTCGTCCCGCCGTGGGGTGGACTGTGCGCCCTCGTCGCTCTGGCTCATGGACCGGACGGTAGAGCAACGCGGCAGGCGCACAAGCCCTCTCGTCTCCCGGACCGAGCGCCCTGAAGCACAGGGGGCGTGGAGGCATCCTCGGTACTCCGATGCTGAAAACCGGAGTGGCCGAATTGGCAGTCTCCTACGGTCCTACGCTCACCCCGGCGGAAGTCGCGGTGCTCAAGGCCAAATCGGCCTGATCTGCCAACAGAAAGCCCCGGCTCCACGGCCGGGGCTTTCGCATGTCCCAAACCGCGCCGGGCCTCCCCTCGCTCACCCGGCGAGGAGGTCCCTTTGTTGATCCCCGAGCTGCTCAGGTCCCTGGCCGCAGCCGAGGACTCAGACCCCGACATCGGAAAACTCATCGGCCAGTTCGCCCAGTACGGCATCGTCGGTGTGGTCGTGGTCCTGCTGGTCCTCGGCGTCATCGTCCCGAAGTACGTCATGAACAACCTCACAGCGGACAGGGACAGTTGGCGCCAGGCGTTCGAGAGGGAGCGGGACGCTCACGGCCTCACGCGGCAGCAGCTCGCCAAGGCAGAGGAGCGCGGGGACGTCGCGATCGAGCAGGGCAAGACCCTCACGCGGCTCCTAGAAGAGCTGGGCCACCACCCACAACTCCCCAGGAGCGCCTGACGATGCGGCTCTTCACCCGACGCACGAAGGCGTCTCCCGAGGCAGAGACCGCGATGAGGACTGCCGAGAAATCCCTCCGGGACGCGCAGGCCCGAACCCCCGAGGTCGAGGCCAAGCTCACCGAGAGCCACCGGGTGAAGGAACAGCTCCAGGCACACAACAGAGCATGTCCGTACGGCGACTTGGTCGAGTCCATCGTCATTGGCCGGCTCACCGACAGGTGAGGAGGCGCACGCTCCCAGCCGCCTGACCTAGGCCCGAGCCGAAAGCGGCCCCACTCTCCTTCGGGAGGGCGGGGCCGCTTCGTCTTGTCGCCCACTTGGCGGACGCCCCGAGGAGACGCTTCTGTCACACTCGAAAAGCCGCTGGTTTTGGGCCGGGCACCAATCTCCCATCGGGAGCCCCCATGACCACAGTGCAATCCATCGCCGCCTGCATCGCGGTCGTCGAGCTGGCAGGCGCCGCACTCCGCTTGATCGCAGCGATCATCAACCGCCGTGGTGGCGACGGAGCCTGAAGGACAACGCCCCTGCACGGTCATCGCGACCATGCAGGGGCAGTTCATACTGCCTAGGGTCAATGCAGTGCGTCGATGGCCTTCACGATCAGGGCGCGAGCGTCGGCGCCGTACACGGCCATCTCGGTCAGCCGGGCGAACGCCCTCAGGTAAATGTCGAGTTCGCCGGGGGCCGTGACAGTCACCTTCGCCGCGAGCAACTCCACATGGATGCGGGTGTTGTCGAAGACCGTGAACTGTTCGAGCGGCCACATGACCTGTTCCCGGGGCGCCGCCGCAGGGATGATGCCCAGCGACATCGACGGCAGGGACATCGCGGCGAGAAGGTTGCCGAGTTGGCCGGCCATCACGTCCTGGTCGCCGATCCGGTGGTTGAGGACGTTCTCCTCGATCAGTGTCGCGAAGCGGTGGTCGCCTTCGTGGATGACCCGAACGCGGCGCATGCGGACTTCGACTGCCTCGCTCACGTCGTCCGGGGTGCCGCGAAAGGCCGCGATCGTGCGCATGAGTGCCGTCGCGTAGCCGGGCGTCTGCAGATAGCCGGGCATGACGTGGGAGGCGTACACCCGGAAGAGGCGGGTGCGCTCGTACAACTTGGCGGACGTCTCCGCCAGTTGCTTCATGCCCGTGCGCTGAAGCCTCTTCCAGTGCAGGTACATGGCGTCGGCCTGACGGTTGGCCGCGATGAGGTCGTCCGTCTGGCCGTCGGCGCCGCAGGCTGTACACCAGGCGCGGATGTCCGCGTCGGACGGAACGGTGACCGCGTTCTCGACCCTGGAGGACTTGGCGACGGACCAGCCGCACAGACGGGCGAGTTCCTTGCTGGTGATGCCCGCATCCAGGCGCAGCTCCCGCAGACGTGCCGCGAGAGCTGCGCGCGCTTCCTGCACGCTGGACGTGGGGAACGTAGACATCGACGGTTACTTGACCTCGTACTGCTCGTGCGGGACAGCCCGCTCCCAGACACGTTCGAACGCTGCCGCGTGCTGCTCGACCATCGCGGGATCGTCGCACAGTTCCTTACTGATCCACTCACCGTCACCCGAGAAGTGGTGGACGCGCATCAGCCGCCCGTCGAAGATCCACAGATCGCTGCCCGGCAGCAGCAGGTCCCAAGCGCGATGCCGGGGGAGCCAGCGGACTTGCTCGCCGGCCTCCACGTTGGCGCGGGTCTGGTGATGCTCCCAGGCGATGTAGTCGGTGACCGGCTCGGACACGACCCTGACTCGCCGCACCTGAACGCCGCGCGCGACGGCGTCCGCGATGTCCTGGTGATAGGGCCGCCACCAGGAGGCGCGGTCGTCCCAGTCGACACGCTGGCCGTTTTTCCAGGCCTCGAAGCGAGGGTTGGTGAAGTACGTGTCCCGCATCTCCAGGTGGACGGCCGACTGCCCGGTACCGGCGAGGAGTTCAGCGAACTCCGGGATCGAGTTCATCGCACGCCTTCCTGATGATCGGGATCATGCGCCTCGGGATCCTGATGACAGTCTCGCCGGGCGGGATCGGCGCCCGGGCCGGAGACAAGGTGTCGCATGTCGTGCTGGTCTCGTCGTCGGCCTGATAGCTCTGGATCAGCAGGTCTGAGGTGTCCGTGTCCACCCAGACAGTCGGGCATCCATCCTCGTCTGTCTCAGGGTCGATCCCAACGAAGTGAATGTTCATTGTGGCTGGCCTCCCGCGCTGGTCGGTTGCAGCGATTTACATCACATTCGTGGCCGTGAGTCACATGGTCAAGAGCACATGTCGGCCATGGTCTGCGTCAACAACTGACATGTAATTCGGTGCAACCTCGTAGCCGGGAAGGTGAGGCGGTTCCTACCGTCGAGGCACAAAGAACCCGGCGACCGCGCGAACGGCCCCGGGCACGGCCGACTAGCTGGAGTCGACATGCCGGAGAATACGCAGACCGCGGAAGCCGCGAACACCCCGACCGCCGTCGGGTGGTGTGCCTGGCATCAGAACTACGCACGAGGCGTGCGCCTCATCCAGGTGATCGAGCAGAGCAGCGGCCCGGGAACGATGGGAAACCACTTCGCCTGCCACCCATGCCGCCAGGCCTACGACCTCGTGCCACTCGCCGACCAGCCGCTACCGGCCTCCACATCATGACCGAGCCTGCACCCGCACCGACCCCGGTGAACGAGGCGCTCAACGCTCTCTTCGACCACTCCGTCGCCTGCCCCGGCTGCAAAGTCGACGTGGACAGTCCTGAGCCACCACCCACCTGCCCGGAGGCGGAGGAGCTCTACCGGGCCTGGTTCATTCTCTGGCGCAAGGAAGTCCGCAAGTGAAGATCTGCGCGAGCTGCGATAAGCCGATGCGGGACGAAGAGGCGAGAGACGTACCCAAGATGTCGCCCTCGGGCGCGGGCACGACGCTCTACATCCACAAGGCGCCGTGCAAGCGAGTACCCACCCAGACTGCGCCCGGGCGCCGTTACTGACCCTCGCCCGCCCCATACCCCGTTCTCCATGGGTCGCGCGGCACCAGGCCCCGGCCGTCTCGCAGCGACCGGGGCCTCTTCACATCCCTGCACCTGGACAAGCACCGTCACAGGACCAATGGTGGCTTACAGCACAGGAGTTGACCGAACAAAGCGATCGCCCCATGAGCGTGTGGACGCGGAACCACGCGTGGCCACACAGACGGCATCGAACGCAATCGACGGAGCGTCCACTGCAACCCCCATGTCCGCTTTTGCGGATAACCGCAGGTCAAGCCTTCGCAAAGGATTGGGTTCAAGTCCCGTCACTCACCCTCGAAGATCAAGGGCTGACCCGTACGAATGGGTCGGCCCTTGATCCGTTTCCGCACCCTTGCCGACACCATCGGTTGTCACAAGACAGTCACACCGCGTTCGCCACGCCCTCGCGGCGTCCATCATGCCCATACGCGCAGAACGTCCCCGTAGGGACCGCTGCGCTCCGCTCACCATCGGTGCCCCGTCGCGCGACTCAGCGGCGGGGCACCCGCACGCTCCTGCCCGAAGGACATCCATGCCGCGCGCCAAGGCCAAGCCCGGGGACGTCTTCCTCGTCATCGTCTTCGTCGGGATCGCAGGCATCGGCCTGCTGCTCGCCCTGCTCAGCTGGGTCGCCACGACGCCCGCCGTGCAACCCGTCGCCGCCCTGGCCCTCGTCGGCGGCGGGGTCCTGGCCGTTCGCCAGAT
>NZ_JAWOAI010000415.1:0-9016 GCF_033194735.1 Streptomyces sp. W16 | reverse complement strand
ATCGCCGCGGCCTCCGCCTTGTCCGCGCCCGCCGCGAGCAGCCACACCTCACGCGCGGAGCGGATCGCTGGCAGGGTCAGCGTGACCCGGGTCGGCGGCGGCTTGGGCGCGCCGTGCACGCCGACGACCGTGCGCTCGGTCTCCCGTACGGCGGGCAACTCCGGGAAGAGCGACGCCACATGGGTGTCCGGGCCGACGCCCAGCATCAGGACGTCGAAGGTGGGAACGGCGCCGTGGTTCTCGGGACCGGCGGACCGGGCGAGTTCCTCGGCGTAGCCTGCCGCCGCCGCGTCCACGTCGGCGCCGTAGAGACCGTCCGACGCGGGCATGGCGTGCACGCGCTTCGGGTCCAGCGGCACCGCGTCGAGCAGCGCCTCGCGGGCCTGGGTGACATTGCGCTCCGGATCACCCTCGGGGAGGAACCGCTCGTCGCCCCACCACAGGTCCAGCCGGCCCCAGTCGATGGCGTCCCGGGCGGGCTGTCCCGCCAGAGCCGCCAGCAGACCGTTGCCGTTGCGACCGCCGGTGAGCACGATCGACGCGTAGCCGCGCGAGGCCTGCGCGTCCACGATCTTCGTGATCAGCCGGGCCGCGGCGGCCTGGGCCATCAGTTCCTTGTCGCGGTGGACGACGAGTTGGGGAGTGCTCACTGCGGATCAGCCTTCTTGCTTCTTGACCGGGGGCATCTTCGCGGGGGTCGGCCGGTCGGCGTCACCCTCGCCCGCCGAAGCGGAAGCCGATGCCGGAGCCGACTTGGCAGCCGCTGCCGGAGCCGACGCGGGCGTCGCCTCCGGTACCGCGCGGACCGGCAGGGCCGGTACGGGCTGGTCGGCTGCCGCCTCGGCCCGCTCCGCCGCCGACTGGATGCCGCCCAGCCGGTCCACGCCGAACCGCAGCGCGGACGCGTAGGTGTCGTCCGGGTCGAGCCTGCGCAGCTCCTCCGCGAGGAGTTCGGACGTCTCGCGGCGCTTGAGGGCCACCGCGCGGTCCGGCTGGCCGGGCAGCGCCAGCGTGGCCATCGCCCCGTCGGAGCGGTGCAGCGTGATGGGGCCGCCGGTCGTCTCCAGGCGCACCTGGGTCAGACCGGGACCCGCGGAGACCGCCCGCCGTACATGCACGTGGAGCCGGTCGGCGAGCCACATCGCGAGGAGTTCGACGCTCGGGTTGGACTCCTCGCCCGCCACCTCGACGGAGACGATCTCCGAGTCGACCTGGTCGAGCGCGGCGGCCAGCATCGAACGCCACGGAGTGATCCGGGCCCAGGCCAGGTCGGTGTCGCCCGGCTCGTAGCTCTCGGCGCGGGACCGCAGTTCGTCGACGGGCTTCTCCGCCGCGTAGCTGTCGGTGACCCGGCGCTGGCTCAGGGCGCCCAGCGGGTCGTTGGCCGGGTCGCGCGGTGCGTCCACCGACCACCAGACCACCACCGGCGCGTCCGGCAGCAGCAGCGGCAGCACCACGGACTGGGCGTGGTCGGAGACCTCGCCGTACAGCCGCAGGACGACCGTCTCGCCGCTGCCCGCGTCCGTGCCCACCCGTACCTCGGCGTCGAGGCGGGACTGGGTGCGGTCACGAGGTGAGCGCGAGACGCGCTTGATGACCACGAGTGTGCGCGAAGGGTGCTCGCGCGACGCGTCGTTGGCGGCCTTGAGGGCGTCGTAGGCGTTCTCCTCGTCCGTGACGACGACGAGGGTGAGCACCATGCCGACGGCCGGAGTGCCGATGGCGCGGCGGGCCTTCACCAGCCCCTTGTTGATCTTGCTGGCAGTGGTGTCGGTGAGGTCTATTTTCATGGCCGACGCCAGCTCCGTCCCTCTCGTGCGAGCATTTCGTCCGCCTCGACCGGACCCCAGGTGCCGGACTGGTACTGCGCGGGCTTGCCGTGCTTGTCCCAGTACCGCTCGATCGGGTCGAGGATCTTCCAGGACAGCTCGACCTCCTCGGTGCGCGGGAAGAGGTTCGAGTCGCCCAGGAGGACGTCGAGGATCAGCCGCTCGTACGCCTCGGGGCTCGACTCCGTGAACGACTCGCCGTAGGCGAAGTCCATGGAGACGTCCCGGATCTCCATCGAGGTGCCGGGCACCTTGGAGCCGAAGCGGACCGTGACGCCCTCGTCGGGCTGGACGCGGAAGACGATCGCGTTCTGGCCCAGCTCCTCCGTCGCCGTCTGGTCGAAGGGGGAGTGCGGGGCGCGCTGGAAGACGACCGCGATCTCGGTGACGCGGCGGCCCAGACGCTTGCCGGTGCGCAGGTAGAAGGGGACGCCCGCCCAGCGGCGGTTGTCGACCTCGACCTTGATGGCGGCGTAGGTGTCGGTCTTCGACTGGGGGTCGATGCCGTCTTCCTGGAGGTAGCCGACGGCCTTCTCGCCGCCCTGCCAGCCCTCGGCGTACTGCCCGCGGACCGTGTTCTTGCCCAGGTCCTTCGGCAGTCGTACCGCGCCGAGCACCTTCTCCTTCTCGGCGGCCAGCGCGTCGGCGGAGAAGGAGGCGGGCTCCTCCATCGCGGTCAGCGCCATCAGCTGGAGCAGGTGGTTCTGGATGACGTCACGGGCGGCGCCGATGCCGTCGTAGTAGCCGGCCCGGCCGCCGATGCCGATGTCCTCGGCCATGGTGATCTGCACGTGGTCCACGAAGGACCGGTTCCAGATCGGCTCGAACATCGTGTTGGCGAAACGGAGCGCCAGGATGTTCTGGACGGTCTCCTTGCCGAGGTAGTGGTCGATGCGGAAGACCTGGTCCGCGGCGAACACTTCGTGCACGACCCTGTTGAGGTCCTCGGCCGACTTGAGGTCGTGGCCGAAGGGCTTCTCGATGACCGCGCGGCGCCAGGAACCCTTGTCCTGGTCGGCGAGACCGTGCTTCTTCAGCTGCTGGATGACGACCGGGAAGGAGCGCGGCGGCACCGACAGATAGAAGGCGAAGTTGCCGCCCGTGCCCTGCGCCTTGTCCAGTTCGTCGATCGTGTCGCGCAGCCGCTCGAACGCGTCGTCGTCGTCGAAGGTGCCCTGGACGAAGCGCATCCCCTGGACGAGCTGCTGCCAGACCTCCTCACGGAACGGCGTACGGGCGTGCTCCTTGACCGCGTCGTGGACCTCCTGCGCGAAGTCCTCGTGGGCCCACTCGCGCCGGGCGAAGCCGACGAGCGAGAAGCCCGGCGGCAGCAGACCCCGGTTGGCGAGGTCGTACACGGCGGGCATCAGCTTTTTGCGGGACAAATCGCCTGTGACGCCGAAGATGACCAGGCCCGACGGCCCCGCGATACGCGGGAGCCGTCGGTCGGCGGGGTCACGAAGCGGGTTCGCTCCGGAACCGGGATGAGGAGCCAAGGTCTCAGCCCTCCGAGGGGGCGAGGCGGGAAAGCTCCGCCTCGGTCGACTTGAGCAGGTCGGTCCAGGACGCCTCGAACTTCTCGACGCCCTCGTCCTCCAGCAGCTGCACGACCTCGTCGTACGAGATCCCGAGCGCTTCCACGGCGGCGATCTCGGCGCGGGACTGCTCGTACGTGCCGGCGATGGTGTTGCCGGTGATCTGGCCGTGGTCCTCGGTGGCCTCAAGGGTGGCCTCCGGCATGGTGTTCACCGTGTTCGGCGCCACCAGGTCGTCCACGTACAGGGTGTCCTTGTACGCCTTGTCCTTGACGCCGGTCGAGGCCCACAGCGGACGCTGCTTGTTGGCCTGCGCCTTGTCCAGGGCCAGCCAGCGGTCGGAGGAGAAGACCTCCTCGTACGCCTGGTAGGCGAGCCGCGCGTTGGCGAGACCGGCCTTGCCGCGGGCGGCCTTCGCCGCGTCGGTGCCGAGCGCGTCGATCCGCTTGTCGATCTCGGTGTCCACGCGGGACACGAAGAAGGACGCCACCGAGTGGATCTTGGAGAGGTCCAGGCCGCGCTCCTTGGCCTTCTCCAGGCCGGTGACGAACGCGTCCATGACCTCGCGGTAGCGCGCCAGCGAGAAGATCAGCGTGACGTTGACGCTGATGCCCAGGCCGATGGTCTCGGCGATCGCCGGGAGGCCCGCCTTGGTGGCCGGGATCTTGATCAGGGTGTTGGGCCGGTCCACCAGCCAGGCCAGCTGCTTGGCCTCGGCGATGGTCGCCGCCGTGTTGTGCGCAAGCCGCGGGTCGACCTCGATCGACACACGACCGTCCTGGCCGCCGCTCGCGTCGTAGACCGGACGCAGGATGTCGGCGGCATCACGGACGTCCGCCGTCGTGATCATGCGGATGGCTTCCTCGACGGTCACCTTGCGGGCGGCGAGGTCGGTGAGCTGCTGCTCGTAACCGTCGCCCGACGAGATGGCCTTCTGGAAGATCGACGGGTTGGTGGTGACGCCCACGACGTGCTGCTGGTCGATCAGTTCGGCGAGGTTGCCGGACGTGATCCGCTTGCGCGACAGGTCGTCCAGCCAGATCGCGACGCCTTCTTCGGAGAGGCGCTTGAGTGCGTCTGTCATGGAAAATGCATCTCCTACGTGTCGTTTGTCAGCGTCAGCTCTGGGCGGCGGCGATGGATTCCCGCGCCTTGGCGGCCACGTTCTCGGCAGTGAAGCCGAACTCCTGGAAGAGCACCTTGCCGTCGGCGGAAGCCCCGAAGTGCTCCAGGGAAACGATGCGACCGGCGTCCCCTACGAACCGGTACCAGGTCAGACCGATCCCGGCCTCGACCGCGACCCGCGCCTTGACCGACGGCGGCAGCACGCTGTCCCGGTACTCCTTGTCCTGCGCGTCGAACCACTCCACGCACGGCATGGACACGACCCGCGTCGGCACACCGTCGGCTTCGAGCTGCTCGCGGGCCTCGACGGCCAGGTGCACCTCGGAGCCGGTACCGATGAGGATCACCTCGGGCGTACCCGTGGACGCCTCGAACAGGACGTAACCGCCCTTGGCGGTGCCCTCGTTGGCCTCGTACGTCGGCACACCCTGACGCGTCAGCGCGAAGCCGTGCGGGGCGCCCTTGCCGTAGACCTTGGTGTAGCGGCGCAGGACCTCGCGCCAGGCGATGGCCGTCTCGTTGGCGTCGGCCGGGCGGATCACGTTCAGGCCCGGGATGGCGCGCAGCGAGGCCAGGTGCTCGACCGGCTGGTGGGTGGGGCCGTCCTCGCCGAGACCGACGGAGTCGTGCGTCCAGACGTACGTCACCGGCACGTGCATCAGCGCGGAGAGCCGTACGGCGTTGCGCATGTAGTCGGAGAAGACGAGGAACGTACCGCCGTAGACACGGGTGTTGCCGTGCAGCGTGATGCCGTTCATCTCCGCGGCCATGGAGTGCTCGCGGATGCCGAAGTGGATCGTGCGGCCGTACGGGTTCGCCTCCGGCAGCGGGTTGTCCGTCGGCAGGAACGACGAGGTCTTGTCGATCGTCGTGTTGTTCGAGCCCGCGAGGTCGGCCGAGCCGCCCCACAGCTCCGGGATGACCGCGCCGAGCGCCTGGAGGACCTTGCCGGACGCGGCACGGGTGGCGACACCCTTGCCCGCCTCGAACACCGGGAGCTCGTCCTCCCAGCCGGCCGGCAGTTCGCCCGCGGCGATGCGGTCGTACTCGGCGGCGCGCTCCGGGTTGTTGGTCCGCCACTCCTGGTACGACGGCTCCCACGCGGCCTTCGCCTCGCGGCCCCGCTCCAGCGCCTGACGGGTGTGCTTGAGGACGTCGTCGGAGACGTCGAAGGACTTCTCCGGGTCGAAGCCGAGAACGCGCTTGGTGGCCGCGACCTCGTCGGCGCCGAGCGCCGAGCCGTGCGCCGCCTCGGTGTTCTGCGCGTTCGGCGCGGGCCAGGCGATGATCGAGCGCATCGCGATGAACGACGGCTTGTCCGTCACCTTCTTCGCGGCCTCGATGGCGTTGTAGATGGCGTGCGGGTCCAGGTCGCCGTCCGGCTTCGGGGCGACGCGCTGGACGTGCCAGCCGTAGGCCTCGTAGCGCTTGACGGTGTCCTCGGAGACGGCGGTCTCGGTGTCGCCCTCAATGGAGATGTGGTTGTCGTCCCACAGGAGGATGAGGTTGCCGAGCTCCTGGTGACCGGCCAGCGAGGACGCCTCCCCGGAGATGCCCTCCTGGAGACAGCCGTCACCGGCGATCGCGTAGATGAAGTGGTCGAAGGGGGACTCGCCCTGCGGGGCGTCCGGGTCGAACAGACCGCGCTCGTAGCGGGCGGCCATGGCCATGCCCACGGCGTTGGCGACACCCTGGCCCAGCGGGCCGGTCGTCGTCTCGACACCGGTGGTGTGGCCGTACTCGGGGTGACCCGGAGTCTTCGAGCCCCACGTACGGAACGCTTCCAGGTCGGCCAGCTCCAGGCCGAAACCGGCCAGGTAGAGCTGTGTGTAGAGGGTCAGGGACGAGTGGCCGGCGGACAGCACGAACCGGTCGCGCCCGACCCAGTCGGCGTCGGCGGGGTCGTGGCGCATCACCTTCTGGAAGAGGGTGTACGCGGCCGGGGCCAGGCTCATCGCCGTACCGGGATGGCCGTTGCCGACCTTCTGTACGGCATCGGCTGCCAGGACGCGCGCGGTGTCCACCGCGCGCTGGTCCAAATCGGTCCAGTCGAGGTCTGTGGTGGTCGGCTTGGTGCTCACCCTGAGTCAGGGCTCCTCTCCACATGTCACACATGTCGGATGCCGGTGCACTTGGCGCCCACCGGCCGTTGTCGAGCCTACCCCCGTAAGAACGTGCATTTTTTCGAGTCATTCCAGACTGCCGGGACTCTCGCGGATCCGCCTCCCGACTGGCCCGTTTCGTATTCGGCAACTGAATACGGAGGTGCTCGTTCGAGTGCTCAACAGAGTGCTGATCAGCTCTTCCGGAGGTGCCGCCCAACACGACCCCACCCCCGCGAATGTCCGGGTCTGGGCAACGTCTACAGTGGCGTGGTACGCGCGAGCCTTTACGGGGAGTTCACACCCGGAGGCTTGCTGGGATGTCTCTGTCAGGGGTGTGCGTGACGGCCGTTGAATCCCGTCCAGCGGGGATTGTCGGGGCGAGTCAGAGCCCGAGCCGGCGGCCGATCAGGGCCCGGATCATGGCGTTCGTGGCGCTGACCAAGCCGCGGATCATCGAGCTGCTGCTGATCACCACCGTCCCGGTGATGTTCCTGGCCCAGCAGGGTGTGCCCGACCTCAAGCTGGTCCTCCTCACCTGCGTCGGCGGCTATCTCTCCGCCGGTGGCGCGAACGCGCTCAACATGTACATCGACCGCGACATCGACGCGCTCATGGACCGCACCTCGCAGCGCCCCCTCGTCACCGGGATGGTCAGTCCCCGCGAGTGCCTCGCCTTCGGCATCACGCTCGGTGTCGTCTCGACGCTCCTCTTCGGCCTGACCGTCAACTGGCTGTCCGCCTGGCTCGCGCTCGGAGCGCTCCTCTTCTACGTCGTCGTCTACACGATGATCCTCAAACGACGTACCTCGCAGAACATCGTGTGGGGCGGCATCGCCGGCTGCCTCCCGGTGCTCATCGGCTGGTCGGCCGTCACGGACTCCATGTCGTGGGCGCCGATCATCCTCTTCGGGGTGATGTTCCTCTGGACGCCGCCGCACTACTGGCCGCTGTCCATGAAGGTGCGTGACGACTACGCGCGCGTGGGCGTTCCGATGCTCCCGGTCGTCGCCTCGAACAAGGTCGTCGCCCGCCAGATCGTCATCTACAGCTGGGCGATGGTCGGCATCTCGCTCCTCCTGCCCCTGCTCGGCTACACGGGCTGGTTCTACACGGCGGTCGCGCTGCTGGCCGGCGGCTTCTGGCTCTGGGAGGCGCACGGCCTGCAGAACCGCGCCAAGGCCGAGGTGACCGGCGGCAAGCTCAAGGAGATGCGGCTCTTCCACTGGTCGATCACCTATGTGTCGATCCTGTTCGTGGCGATCGCGGTGGACCCCTTCCTCAGGTGAGGGGCCCGCTGAGGCGGGAGTCACTCACCCCGCCCGTCGCCGTTCGATCTACCCGTCGGTAGCATCCTGGCCATGGCAGACACGCAGCAGGTTGACGCGAAGGCCGAGCGCCAGGTGGCCCGCCTCGCCAAACAGATCGGCACCTTCTCCAAGGCGCACGGCGGGGCCGAGGGCCAGGTCGCGTACATCGGGGAGCGCGGCGCCCGCATCGTCCTCGTCGGCGAGGACGGCGGCTGGGGAGACCTGGTGGCCACGTCCTACGAGATCGCCCAGCAGGCCGTGGAGAAGTCCGGGATCACCGTCCACGAGGACTTCGACGGCGAGTTCGCGGCCAAGGTGACGACGGGCCCGTACGAGTGGAAGCGCATGGCGGGCATCCAGGTGGGCGGCCCGAGCAACGGCTGAACGGGGGCGCGATGCGCGCCCCAAAGGGGCGCGGGGAACTGCGCGACCAGCCACAACGGACCGTCGATCGCTGACGAACCCGCACCCCCTCCCCGTGGCGCCCTCTCACACGGGGTGTGTCCCAGCAACACCTCACACCCGATTCACCCGTTAGGACCTGAGGAACGCACGGTCCAGCAACGGGGAGTCCGGATGATCGAAACGCCGTCCCTCGTGGACCAGTACTGCCACGGCGTACTGAGAACGGAGCTGGGCCTCGGCACCTTCGAGGCCCAACTCGCCCGCACCGAGGGCCCACCCGCACCCGGCACCACCCTGTTCGACACCCAGACCGGATTCGCCGTACGACGATGGTGCCCGCCGCTGCTCGGTCTGGAGCCGCACTGCCCGCCCGCCCGCTATCTCGCCCGGCGCCGTGAACTCGGCGTACTGGAAGCGGCCCGCAGGCTGCTGCGCGGCAGTGGCATCACGACGTATCTGATCGACACGGGCCTGCCCGGCGACCTCACCGGCCCCGCCGAGATGGCGACGGCCGGTCAGGCGGACGCGCGGGAGATCGTCCGCCTCGAACTCCTCGCCGAACAGGTCGCCGACACCTCCGGCACCGTCGAGTCCTTCCTCGCCAACCTCGCCGAGTCGGTGCACGGCGCCGCGGCAGGCGCGGTGGCCTTCACCTCCGTGGCGGGCGTACGGCACGGTCTCGCGCTCGCGCCCGAACCGCCCGGCCCGGG
>NZ_JAWOAI010000414.1:0-9018 GCF_033194735.1 Streptomyces sp. W16 | reverse complement strand
GGCGCCTCCAGCTGCGGTACAGCGGCCCTGGCCCGCGCGTCGCCCGCGTCGGCCGCCGCGTGCACGATGTCGCTCGCCGCGTAGCGGTAGAACTCCAGCTCCGGATGCGGCCACGCGGCGGCTCCGGTCGCGGCGGGCAGCAGATAGTCCACGGCCTTCAACAGGCCCTGCCCGTCCGGGCCTTGATAGGTCCACAGGTTCACACCGACGTGTCGGCCGATGGCCGCGAGCCGGGTGTACGCGACCAGGTCGAAGGTCGAGTAGTGCCAACTCCGGGTCCGCGCGAGCTCCTGCGGCTGGCTGCCGTCGCCCGCGATCTGCGGGTCGATGCGTTTGGCGCGCGCGTCCAGCACGGTCTTCCTGGCCAGCGCCTTGTCGCCGGTCGCGTAGGCGAGGGCGGCGAGCTGCATGTCGTAGAAGGTGCCGTGGTTGTTGGCGGCGGCGCCCTCCTCCTTGCCGAAGGCGCTGTTCTTCAGCCAGCCGAGGAAGTCGGAGTTCCATTTGGTCATCGCCGTGCGGTCGGTCCTGGTCCAGCCGGGGGCGCCGGTGCCGAGGATCGCGATGGCGTCGACGACGCTGGTGTACGACTGGGAGAAGTCGATGATGCCGATGGCGCGCCCGTCGTACTTGCACGGGATGAACTGGGCGTGGTTCAGGTTGGGGTTCATCCTCGTGGCCGGGTCGAGGAACCAGGTGCGCAGGACCTGGTCGGCCTTCTGCGCGTAGCGCTTGTCGCCGGTGTAGTACCAGGCGAGCGCGAGGTCGTACGTCGAGTCGAAGACCTTCTCGACGTCCTGGCGGTCGGTTCCCGTGTCGACCTCGGGGTTGCGCTGCCCGTCGCGCTGGACGTACGGGCAGCCCCAGGGGTTGGCGGCGGTCGGGGTGGTCGTGGGCCACCAGTACGGGGCCTGGCTCAGGTAGTCGTGAACATCGCCGCCGGGGGCGGGTTTTGGTTTGTCCACGACCGTCCAGGGGCCCTGGTGCAGCCAGTTGTCGGCGCGGGTCGTCAAGTTCCCGAGGGCGCGCCGGAGTTGGGGGTCGCCGTGGTCCAGGCGGAGCTTGGTCTGCTGGAGGCGGGCGCCGTCGAGGACGGCGGTCTCGGGGGCGGCCGGCGCCGAGTGCGCGGCGGCCGAGGGGACGAACACGGCTGTCAGCGTGGCCACGGCCGCGAGGAGGACGCCGAGGCGGGGTCTGGCACTCATACACCAACTCCAGTCACGTATATGAACGCAGTTCATGAATGGAACCGTGCGAGCGTAAGACCGTGCGTCAGTCGTGACAATGGTCCGGACCGGATTCACGTACGGAGATGGCGGTCAGCGTGCCAAGTCGTAGGCGTACGACGCCGTGAACGTGCCGGCCGCGCCCCGGCAGCCGTCCGACTCCCCCGGCAACTTGACCCACAGGTAGCCGTCGATCCGGGCCACCCCCGTGTTCAGGGTCGGGGCCCGGCCGATCTTCCGGCCCACCGGGTCGCACCACTGGCCGTCGGACGGGGCGCCGTTGCCGTTGCGGCTGGTGTCGATGACGGCGCCGAGGCCCGCGGGGCCGCCGAGGGCGTCGAGGACCTGGCGGTCGTAGGCGATCTCGGCCGAAGTGGCGTGGAAATTCGAGACGTTGCTGAAGATCCCGTCGGAGGACGCGGCGGAGGCCGCGCCCGCCTGCTTGAGCAGGGCCGCCTGTTGTCGGGCCGGGTTCCAGTCGGAGTGGCCCGCGTCGTAGTACACGCGGGCCTTCGGGTCTGCGGCCTTCAGGACGCGGCCCGCACGGGCCAACGCCGCGAAACGGTCGGCGCGTTGGGCGTCGGAGAGGCAGTCGGCCTGGGCTATGGAGTCGGGTTCCAGGATGACGACGACCTCCCCGGAACCCAGCCCCGCCGCGAAGTCGTCGATCCACCCGTCGTACGCGTCGAAGTCGGACGCCCCACCTTCGGAGGCCCCACCGCAGTCCCGTTCGGGGATCGCGTACGGCACGACGACCGGCACCCGATCCTGCGCGGCGGCGCCCGAAGTGACCGCGCGCACCCGGGAGGTGATCGTCGACGGCGTGAAGTCGGCGAACCACACGGCCGCGGGCTGGTCGGCGATCCGGTCCGCTATGACCTCGGTACGAGGGTCGTCCGGGTGGTCGCGGACCCAGTCGAGGACCTGGGACTCGGGGTGCCGGTAGAGACGGGGGGACACGGCCGCCGGCTGCTTCTTCCCGGTCTTCGTGGGAGAGGGCGCGGCGGTCTTCTTCGGGGTGGCGGAGGCGGAACCACTCGCCTTTGCGGAGACGGATGTTGACGGTACGTCAGGCAGCGGCACCAGCAGCGTCGCCCCGGTCGCGTCGGGCCGCGCCGCGTTCGCACCGCGCTCCTCGTCCAGCGCTTTGATCATGCCGGTCACGGTGCCGACCGCGACCACGACCGACGCGGCCACGACCAGCACGCTCCGCCGGGCGGCCCACCCGCGCCGCCGGCCACGCGAACCCGACACGCTGCCGCCCCCTCCCGTGCGTCGAACCCGTTCCCCCGTTCTGGGGAAGTGTCGGGCCCGCCGGCACCTCGGCCAGCCTAGGACTGGGACGCTGCCCCCATGGGGCAATTGGCACACTTCACCACACCCGTGGACAAGGTCGTCTCCCGGCTGCGCACGCTCGACGACGAGTTGCCCGCCCGGGACGGGATCGCCGTGTTCAACCGCGTCTACCTCGCCGTCACGGAGGCGGTCGACCGGAGCGTCGACACCGGGCGGTTCACGGACGCACGGGCCGCGATCACGCTGGACGTACGGTTCGCGGAACGCTACCTGGCGGCCGTGGACGCGGTCACCAACGGGCGCCGTGCACCCGCCTGTTGGCGCCCGCTTTTCCAGCTGCGCCGTCATCCCGGCGTACGACCGCTGCAGTTCGCCCTGTCGGGCATCAACGCGCACATCGGCCACGATCTCGCGCTCGCCGTGGTGGACGCCTGTCGTACGCTCGACTGCGAACCGGCCGACCTGGAGGACGAGTTCGACCGCGTGGGCGATCTCCTCGTATCACTGGAGGAGCGGATCCGCGAGGATCTGATGCCGGGTCCCGACCTGTTCCAGATCGCCGATCCGCTGACCCATCTGCTCGGCTCGTGGAGTCTGGAGCGCGCCCGGGACGCCACCTGGACGGCGGCCCGGGCCCTGTGGGCGCTGCGCGGACTGCCCGATGTCGCCGAGGAGTTCACCGAACGGCTGGACGCGGCGGTGGGGCTCGCGGGCCGGATGATGCTCACGCCGCTGCGCGGCTGAGGTGGCCTGATCCGGTCTGCGTGCGAGCCGCCTCGGAATCTCCCGGTGATCGCCCTACGTTGACGCACGCACCCGACTGCGAAGGAGCACCGGTATGACGACTCGGCTCGGCCTCGGCCTTCCCCAGATGCGGCAGTACAGCATCGGCACGGACGTTCCCGACGTGGCCCGCACCGCGGAGCAGATCGGCTACGACAGCCTGTGGGTCTTCGAGCGGGCCCTCTTCCCGGAACCCGCCACCCAGGGCCTCTACGGCGTCCCGGGTCTGCCCTGGCCGGACGCGTACCGGAACGTGGCCGAGCCCCTGGTCACCCTCACCCTCGCCGCCGCGGCCACCGAGCGGGCGCGGCTGGGCAGCAGCGTGCTGGTGGCGCCGCTGCACAACCCCTTCCAACTGGCCAAGTCCCTCGCCTCGTTGGACGCGGCGAGCGGCGGCCGGGTGATCGCGGGCCTGGGCACCGGCTGGTCGCTCGACGAGTACGCCGCCGCCGGTATCCGGCCGTTCGAGGAGCGCGGCACGGTCCTCGACGAGCTGATCGAGGTGTGCCGGGCGATATGGGGCCCCGACCCGGTGAAGTACGACGGACAGCTGACGAAGATCGCCTCCGCCGTGGTCGGGCCCAAGCCCGCCCGGCCGATCCCGATCATGCTGGCCGCGGCCAACAAGAAGGCCCAGCGACGGCTGGTCGACCACGCCGACGGCTGGCTGCCGGTGGGCATGGGCGCCGAGCAACTGGCCGCCCAGTGGCGGGAGTTGCAGAACCTGGCGGCCGAACGCGGGCGCACCGAACCGATCCGGACAGTCGTGCGGGTCAACACCGTGTACACGGCAAAGCCCTACGACGGACCCGACCGCCAGCCCTTCCACGGCAGCACCGACCAGATCGTCGAGGACCTGGTGGCACACGCGGCGGTCGGCCTGGAGGAGATCCTGATCGACCTCCAGACCACCCCGCGGGACGGCCAGGAGCTCAAGGACGTCGCCGCGGAGGTGTACGAGAAGGCGCGGGCGGCCGGGGTCTGAGCTCCGGCCGGCTCACCTTCGGCCGGTTGAACTCCCGTCAGTCCTCCGGCAGTTCAACCGGTGCGATCGCGTCGTAGACGTCCCCGGGACCGGGGTTGGTCGGGTCGGTCGTGCCGCCGAGCTGGTGCATGACGCCCCAGACCGCGTTGAGCGCGGTCTGGACGGCGCCCTCGGCCCAGCCCGCCGTCCAGGAGATGTCGTCACCGGCGAGGAAGACGCCCCGCTTGTCCTCGGGCAGCCGGTCCTGCATGAAGTGGGTGAACAGGCGCCGCTGGTAGCGGTAGTGGCCGGGCAGGTTGGCCTTGAACGCGCCCATGAAGTAGGGCTCGTTCTCCCAGGAGACGGTCACCGGGTTGCCGATGACGTGCTTCCTGATGTCGACCTTCGGGTAGATCTCGCCGAGCGACTTCAGCATGACCTCCATCCGCTCGTTCGCGGACAGCGGCAGCCACTTGAGGCTGTCGTCGCACCAGGTGTACGAGAGGCAGATGACGGCGGGTCTGTCCGGGCCGTCGTCGAGGAGGTAAGTCCCGCGCGTCATACGGTCGGTGAGCGTCATCGACATGACGTCCCGGCCCGTCTCCTCGTCCTTGTCCAGCCAGAACGGCCGGTCGACGGGCACGAAGAGCTTGCTGGACTCCATGTAGTGGGTGCGCTCGATCGCCGTCCAGTGGTCGATCGGGAAGAGCGAGTCGTCGCAGGCGATCTTCGAGAGCAGCATCCAGGACTGGGCGGTGAAGACGGCGGCCTGGTAGGTGCGGATGTCGCCGTTCGCGTCCGTCACCGTGATCCCGTTGCCGGCCGTGCGGTGCAGCCGGGTCACAGCAGGGCGGGGTTCGCCGTTCACGTGCAGGGACGCCAGCGAGGTGCCGTAGGGCCAGTGGACGGTCTTCTGCGGCTCGCGGTCCCAGAGGCGGAGCGGGAGTTGCTGGGAGCCGCCGACGATGCCGCGGTGGTGGTCGTCGGCCTCGGTGTAGACGACGCGCAGGATTTCGAGGATCGAGTTGGGGAAGTCGGTGTCCCAGCCGCCGGTGCCGAAGCCGACCTGGCCGAAGATCTCGCGGTGCCGGAAGGACTTGAAGGACTCGGAGTCGCAGAGGAAGCCGTAGAAGGTCTGGTTGTCGAGTTTCTCGACGAGCCTCGACCAGATCTCGCGGATGCGCGGGACGTCGCGTTCGCGCATGGCGCGGTTCATGTCGGAGAAGTCGGCGCCCTCTTCGAGGCAGGCGTTCCAGGCGTGCATCACGTCGCGGTAGACCTGCGGGAGGTCGTCGACCGTCGTGGCGTAGTGGGACTCGCCCTTGAGGTCGACGACCGTCGAAGGGGTCGCCTCCGCAAGGGGGTTGGGGAACGGGCGGGTCTCAAGTCCCACCAGGTCGATGTAGTGCTGGAGGGCGGTGGAGGAGGGCGGGAAGCGCATCGCGCCCATCTCGGCGGTGAGGGACGGGTCGCACCCGTCGAAGCCGACCGTCCGCAACCGGCCCCCGATCCGGTCGGCCTCGTAGACGACGGGTTTGAGGCCCATCTTCATCAGTTCGTAGGCGGCCACGATGCCGGACAACCCGCCCCCGATCACCGCGACTTCGGTGCCGTGCTCGGTCGCGGGTATCTGGCCGAGGCCCGCCGGGTGGGCGAGGAAGTCGTCGTACGCGTAGGGGAAGTCCGGCCCGAACATGGTGATCGGCGGCTGTCGCCCGTCGGCGTGCTGGACGGCGTTGGGCACCATGGACGTCATGGGGTAGGGACTCCTTGCGACAAAGCTTTTGAGGGGAGGGCTGGGGATTCAGGCCAGGGACCCGTAGAGGCCGGGGCGGCGGTCCTTCAGATACGGGTTCGCCGCGCGGGACTCCGCGAGGAACGCGGGGTCGACGTCGCCGAGGAGCAGTTCCTCGCCGCGGCCGGCCTTGGTGCGGGCGACTCCGTCGGGGCCGGCGAGCGTGGAGAGGCCGAAGAAGTCGAACTCCCCTTCCTGGCCGATGCGGTTGATGTACGCCACGTACATCTGGTTCTCCCAGGCCCGCACCGGGACCACGGACTCGGCGACCAGCTCGAACGGGTGCATGTTCGCCGTCGGGACGAGCAGCAGATCGGTGCCGGCGAGGGCGTGCGCGCGGACGGGCTCCGGGAACTCGACGTCGTAGCAGATCATCAGGCCGACGGTCAGGCCGTTCAACTCGGCCTGGACGACGGGCTGTTCGCCGGGGGTGAAGTGGGCGCGCTCGAAGTCGCCGAAGAGGTGGGTCTTGCGGTAGTTCGCGAGGCGGTCGCCGTCGGCGGAGATCAGCTGGGCCGAGTTGTGGACTGCGTCGCCGTCGCGCTCCGGGTAGCCGTAGGTGATGGCCAGACCGTGGCGGCCGGCGATCTCGGCGATCGTGTCGGCGGAGTCGCCGTCGGCGGGCTCGGCGAGGCGGCCGATGTCGTCGCCGATCGCGTATCCGGTGAGGAACATCTCCGGCGCGGCGAGCAGCCCGGCGCCACCCGCCGCGGCCCGGCCGGCGGCCTCGTCGAGGACCTTGAGGTTCTCGACGACGGAGCCGGGGCGGCCGGAGCTCTGGAGCAGGGCGGTGCGCATGTGTGTTCCTCACCGGTACGAAAAGGTTGAAGAGCCACCTATCGGGGGCCATCTAGACGGTACGGCCGCGGGGCTGGGCCGGACAAGAAGGAGCCGTTGCGCGCCGGTGAGCGTTTCGTTGCGTGCGGATGAGGTGGGCGGCGATTTGTTGCGTGCCGGTCGTTCCGGTGTCGCGGACCGGTTGTCAGACCTCGGGCGTAGGTTTCCGCCCATGAATCCTGACCTGATCAACCGGCTCGCGCCGTTCCGTGCGGAAGCACTGAGTCGCGGGATACCGCTCCAGGACGTCGAGGCGTGGATCGCCACCGCCCGTCCGTCCGGCACCCTCGTCACCCGTGGCGACGGGCCGGTCGTGGGCAGGTTCGGCGGGCCGCTGCTGCTGCCCGCCGACGCCCCCGACCCCTGGTACCCGTTACTCGCCACCCTCGACTGCGCGGCCCTGCCGGAGGGGGTGACCGGCCTCCCGCTGCCTCCCGACGGCCGCTTGCTGCTCTTCGGCTTCCCCGAGATGACGTACTACAGCGGTACGGCCGGTGAGGTCGTGTACATCCCCGAGGGGACACCCGTCGAGGAGCGGAACACGAAGTACCCCTGCGTCTACGGCGAGGAGGGGGACGAGTTCGACGACAGCGACTCGCTCGCCATTTACGAGCAGTTTCCGCAGGAGGAGCTGCGGCTGGCGCCCGATGTCTCGCTGCCGCACCACTTCCTGGGCCCGTCCCCGGAGCCCGGCGGTGAGACCGTCACGCTCCCCGGCCATCCCCGCGCCTGGGAGCTGGCCGAGGCGTGGGACGAGACGTACGGCGACATCGTCGTCGACGGACCGCTGCACATCGGCGGGTACGCCTCCCACGAGTGCACGGAGACGGACCCGGTCACGGACGCCGCGGCGGAGGCGGAACAGGCGCGACGGCACCGGACCGGGGCGGCCCACGGGTCCGCCGACGCCACAGAGCTCCCCGCCCCCGAGGAGTGGACGCTGCTCGCTCAGTGGGACGTCGGTCTCAACGGGCGGGAGGGATCCACCCTGCACTGGGTGGTCCCGCGACAGGATCTGGTCGAGCGCCGCTTCGACCGCGCGCACGTGTCGTTCTTCTGGAACCCCTAAAGGCAAGCGCCCCAGAGGGGCGCGAGGCTGAGTCGATATGCGGCTCCGCCGCGCGGGCGCGACCAGCCACGACGGACCCGCAGTCGACGCACGGACCTTCCAGCGGAACGCTTAACGGCGGGGCAACGCGAACACCGTGAGGACCGCCGCATGGTCCGACGGCCAGCAGTTGGCGGACACGTCCGGCCAGGGGCTGGGCGTGCCGACCACGAACGTCCGGGAGTCGAGCACGGTCAGACCCCGGTGCAGGACGTAGTCGATGCGGTCCTGCGGTTCAGCGCGCCCGCTGCCGTCCTCGTTCACCGGGTGGATCGGCGACCAGGTGTGCCCAGGGTCGGCGGCCGGGTCCGGGTGGACCTCTCGGTACGAGTCGCGCAATCCCGCATCCGCCGCCGCCTTCGTCACCGGCCATTCGACGTCCGGCCAGTCCAGGTGCGAAGGGCTGTTGAAGTCACCGACCAGCACAACGGGGACGGCGTCATCGGCCACCTCCGCGATCCGGCCGAGGGCATCCCGCATCTGGGCAAGCCGGAGGCCCTCGTGGGCGATCAGGTCGGCGGCCGGGAGCCCGTCGAAGGCGGACTCGTAGGGGCCGTAGGGCGTGTAGTCGAGGTGGCAGGTCCACAGGTCGATCTCGTGGCCCCCGACGACGGCGATCCGGACCCCGGCGGCTCCGTAGAAGCCGACGTCCGGGTCGCCGAAGCGGGCGGTGATCGGGTGGCGGCTGATCACGCCGAGGTTCTCGCCGGCCCGGTGGTGGTACCAGCCGAGCGCCTCGGCCAGCTCCTCGGCCGCCGTGCCGCCCGTCTCCTGGAGGCCGACCACGTCCGCGCCGGTCTCCGCGATGGCCTTCAGCTGCTTGGCGCGGTGGTCATCGACCTTGCTGCCGCCGAGCCAGAGGTTCCAGGTCAACACGCGTAGTTCATGTGCCGTGCCGGGCGTCACCATCGCACGCAGGGTCGCCGGGGTGACCCCGACGAGGCTCGCCCGGACCGTCCGGCCGGGGGCCGCGTCGATCGGGGCCAGCGACGGTACGGCGAGGACCGCGCAG
>NZ_JAWOAI010000413.1:0-9048 GCF_033194735.1 Streptomyces sp. W16 | reverse complement strand
GTGACCGAGCTGTGCCGCCACCTCGACGGGCTGCCGCTCGCCGTGGAACTGGCCGCGGCACGGGTGCGGGTCCTCTCGGTGCCCGACATCGCCCGGCGCCTCGGCGACCGGTTCGCCCTGCTGCGCGGCGGCGCACGGGACGTACCCGAGCGGCACCGCACACTGCACGCGGTCGTGGACTGGAGCTGGAACCTCCTTGCAGAGGACGCCCGCGCCGCGCTGCGCACGCTCTCCGTCTTCCCCGGCGGCTTCCTCGGCGAGGCGGCCGAGCAAGTCCTCGGCGAGGACCCGCTGTTCCTCCTGGAGCAACTGGCCGACCAGTCGCTGCTCACCGTCGCCGACACCCCGGCCGGCGTACGGTTCCGGATGCTGGAGACCGTAAGGGAGTTCAGCGCCGCCCGCCGCGCCGAGGCGGGCGAGGACGAGGCGGCCGTCGGTCAATTCCTCGTCTGGGCGCGGGAGTTCGGGGTCGCCCACCACGACGCGCTCTTCGGCTCGGATGCGCAGACCGCCTGGGAGCGCATCAAGGCCGAGCAGGACAACCTCGTGCTGGCCCTGCGGCACGCCTTGGCCCGGGCGGACGGCCCCGCGACCGCCGCCGTCACCGCCGTCCTCGCCGCACTGTGGTCCACCGGCACCAACTTCCCCCGCCTCACCGCCCTCGCCGAGGACACCGGCCCACCCCTGTCGCACTACCGCCCCGAGCCCGCGTACGTCGAAGTCGCCCGCACCGCCGCGGTGTTGGGCACCGCGACCGTGTTCATGGGCCCCGGCCCACGCGCCGTACGGCAGCTCGCCACCCTCCGCCGGCTGCCCCCGGCCGCGCCGGACACCCTGATGCGCGCCACCGCGGTCGTGCTCAGCGCGATCCCCGAGATACGGCCGCCCGACTACGACGTGCTGCGCGCGCTCTGCGCCAGTGAGCAGCCGCTGCTCTCCGGGATCGCCGAGTGCGTCGCCTGCTACGTCTGGGAGTTCGAGCACGACATCGACCGCGCGCTCGTCTCGGCCCGCCGGACGGTCGCCGGACTGGCGCCGGTCGACAATCCGTCCGTACAGCTCATGGTGCACTCCCGGCTGAGCGAGCTGTGCCTGCGGACGGGCCGCGGCGAGGAGGCGTACGAGCACCTCAAGGCGTCCCTCGCGGTGCTGCCGCGACTCGGCGACGGGCACGACCACATCGGCATCCGCGCGCTCCTCGTCTTCGCCTGTCTGCAGCGCGGCGAACTGGAGGAGGCGGAGGAGTGGCTGCGGCGAGCGGAGAGCGACAACTCCCCGCGCCAGGACGACTTCTACCGGCCCGACCTCTGCGGGCGCGCCGAGATCGCGCTCACCCGTGGACTGACGGAGGTCGGGCTCGGCCTGTGGCGCGGGGTGGTCGAGCGAATGCTCGCGGCCGGCTCCACGCGAGGCGGTGAAGTCCCGTTCGACCCATGGGCGTTGGTGATCCAGGCGGTGGCGGTGACCGCGCACGCGCACGCCGGCCGGCTCGCACCGGTCGCGGAGGTGATCGCCCGGCTGCGGCTGCGGCTCGGGGTGTTGCTCGCGGAGCCGGTCGGCTCGCCTGCCGAACTCCCCTTGTTCGGGACGGTGTTGCACGCCCTCGGCATGGTGGGGCTCGCGTCCGGCGACACCGGTGCCGTACGGATGGTCGCGCTGGCCGAACGGCTGCGGGTGATGCGGGAGTTCCATCCGACGATGTCGGCGGACCGGGCCCGCGAGGCGGCCGAGGACGCCGACAGGGCGGCGTACGCCGACGCGGTGTCGGAGTACGCCGCCCTGGGGCGGGACGAGTTGCGGGAGGCGGCCCGCGCTGTCATGGCGGTTACTTCGGGTCGCGCTTGAACGACGCCATCGACCAGCGGTAGCCGAGCGCGGTCAGTCCGACGCACCAGGCGACCGCGATCCACCAGTTGTTGCCGATCTCCGTGCCGAGCAGCAGCCCGCGCAGGGTCTCGATGGCGGGCGTGAAGGGCTGGTACTCGGCGATCGGCCGGAACCAGCCCGGCATCGTGTCGGCCGGGATGAAGGCGCTGGAGATGAGGGGCAGGAGGATCAGCGGCTGTGCGCTGTTGGCCGCCGCCTCGGCGTTCGGGCTCGCCATTCCCATGCCGACCGCGATCCAGGTGAGCGCCAGGGAGAACAGGACGAGCAGCCCGAACGCCGCCAGCCACTCCAGTGCGGTGGCGTCCGTGGACCGGAAGCCGATGGCCACGCCGACGGCACCGACGAGGACCACGCTGGCGACGCACTGCAGCACGCTGCCCACGACGTGCCCGATGAGCATGGACCCGCGATAGATCGCCATCGTCCGGAAGCGGGCGATCAGGCCCTCGTTCATGTCCATGGAGACGTGCACCGCGGCCCCGATCACGGTGCCGCCGATGGTCATCATCAGAATGCCCGGGACGATGTAGGCGATGTAGTCGGAGCGGTCCGCGCCGCCGCCACCGATGCCCGCGCTCATCACGTCACCGAAGATGTAGACGAAGAGCAGGAGCAGCATGATCGGCGTGAGCAGCAGGTTCAGGGTTCCGGACGGGTAGCGCCAGGCGTGCAGCAGGTTGCGGCGCAGCATCGTGTTCGAGTCGCGCAGGGCGAGGGCGAGGGTGCTCATCGGACGTTCTCCTTGGAGTGGTCGGTGACCTTGCTGTCGCCGGTGAGGGCGAAGAACACGTCGTCGAGGTCGGGGGTGTGCACGGTCAGCTCGTCGGCCTCGATGCCGGAGGCGTCCAACCAGTCGAGGATGGCGCGCAGTTCGCGCTGGCTGCCGTCGCTGGGGATCTGCAGCGACAGCGCCTCGTCGTCGCGGGTGACCTCGCGCAGGTCGGTGGCGGCGGACTGGTAGGCGGCCGGGTCGGTGAAGCGGAGCCGGACATGTCCGCCGGGGATGAGCCGCTTGAGTTCCTCGGCGCTGCCCTCGGCGGCGATCCTGCCGTCGTTCAACACCGCGATGCGGTCGGCGAGTTCGTCGGCCTCGTCCAGGTACTGGGTGGTGAGGAAGACGGTGACCCCGTCGGAGACCAGCTCACGGATGATGCCCCACATGGTGTGGCGGGAGCGCGGGTCGAGGCCGGTGGTCGGCTCGTCGAGGAAGATGATCCGCGGGCTGCCGACCAGCGTCATGGCGATGTCGAGGCGGCGCTTCATGCCGCCGGAGTAGGTGGAGGCGGGCTTCTTCGCGGCCTCGGTGAGGTCGAAGCGCGCGAGGAGTTCGGTGGCCACCCGCCGTCCCTCCTGCCGGGACAGGTGGTGCAGATCGGCCATGAGGAGCATGTTCTCCTCGCCGGTGATCAGTCCGTCGACGGCGGAGAACTGCCCGGTGACGCCGATCTCGGCCCGCACGGCCTGCGGTTCGACGGCCAAGTCGTGGCCGCCTACGCGCAGTTCGCCGGCGTCGGCGGCGATGAGGGTGGAGAGGATCTTGACGGCGGTGGTCTTGCCGGCGCCGTTCGGGCCGAGCAGGGCGAACACCGTGCCGGCCGGTACCGCCAGGTCGATGCTGTCGAGGACCGTCTTGTCCCCGTAGGCCTTGCGCAGCCCCTTGGCCGCGATGCCGAGTGAGTGCGATGTCGTTGTCGTCATGCCGCAGAGCGTGCGGCAGGCCGCATTCAGCGCGGTTTCACGACGGTTTCAGTGCCCCGGAGCCGGTCGCCCGGGCCCGCCGCCGGTGTCTCCCATGGGGTTCATGTCCCGATCTCCTGCCACATCCGAGAGTTAACGGGTCATTGGGGCACATGCGGTGTGAAGAGGGGGTCGAGCCGGAAATCATCTTGTCATGAACCTGCGATCCGACGGGCGGATCGCGGTCTCATGGAGGTGTTGGATGCACCGCAGACTCGCCACCGGTCTCGCCGCCTCGACCCTGGCCCTGGTCGCCGTCGTCGCGACCGCGACAGCCGCCACCGCCGTCCCCGCCGACAAACCCCAGGTCCTCGCCGGCTGGACCCAGACCAGCGCGTCGAGCTACAGCCTCTGGGCCGCCGCCCGCGCCAACCAAACCGCCTGGTCCGCCTACGAGTTCGACTGGTCCACCGACTACTGCTCCGACTCGCCCGACAACCCCTTCGGCTTCCCCTTCGCCACATCCTGCGCCCGCCACGACTTCGGCTACCGCAACTACAAGGCCGCCGGCGCCTTCGACACCAACAAGTCACGGCTCGACAGCGCCTTCTACGAGGACCTCAAACGCGTCTGCACCGCCTACAGCGGCGCCACCGCGACCGCCTGCAACAGCACGGCCTGGACCTACTACCAGGCCGTGAAGGTCTTCGGCTGACGCGTCGTCAACCGGCCGGACAGTGCGGGACGCCGGCTCCCGGCGTCCCGCACCCCGCCTGCCAGGAGACCACGACGACCGATGAGTCCGGGTGGCTAGAGGGGTCTACCCGGCATGAGCGAAAAAGTGATCTCAGGTATGTCCATGTCCCTGGACGGCTTCATCACCGCCCCGGACGACACCCGTGCCCATCCGCTGGGCATCGGCGGCGAACGTCTGCACCGATGGGTCCGGGAGATGGACGACACCGATGCCCGGGTCCTCGCCGAGATGGCCGACGGCGTCGGCGCCGTCCTCATGGGCCGGCACTCCTACGACGTGTGCGAAGGCGACGGCGGGTGGGGCGACGGAGGGCCGGTGGGGAAGGTCCCCTGTGTCGTGCTCACCCATCGCGCCCCCGATCCGGCGGGCGTCGTCGCCCCCGACGTGTTCACCTTCGTCACCGACGGCATCGAGTCCGCGGTGGCCCGCGCCAAGGCGACCGCCGCCGGCGGGGATGTCGGGGTCCACGGTGCGAGCGTCGCCCAACAGGCTCTGAACGCCGGTCTGTTGGACGAGGTGCACATCATGCTCGTCCCCGTGCTGCTGGGTGCGGGCAAACGGCTCTTCGACCACCTCGGCCGTCCCGTCGAACTCCGCCGGCTCTGGACGCGCGAGTCGCCGGACATCACCCACCTGCGCTTCGAAGTCCTGACCGGGCACTGACCGGGCTTCCGGCACGCACTGACACGGCCCGGCCGTCACACGGCGACGACCCGAACCCCCGCCTCCTCGAACCGCCGTACCGTCTCCGGCGGCACCGCCGTGTCCGTCACCAGCGTGTTCACCGACTCGGCCGAGCAGATCCGGGCGAACGCCCGCTGCCCGAGCTTGCTGGAGTCGGCCGCGACGACCACCCGCTCGGCGCGCTCGCACAGCAGCCGGTTGATCGCGGCCTCCGCCTCGTCGTGGGCCGCCGCGCCGTGCGTCACGTCGAAGGCGACCACACCGAGCACCGCCACATCGACGGTGATCTGCGACAGCACGCCGTCCGCGAGCGGCCCGACGAGTTCGTACGACTGCGGGCGCGCCACCCCGCCGGTCAGCACGATCTTGAACTGGGGCCGTACGGCGAGTTCGTTGGCGATGTTGAGCGCGTTGGTCACGATGGTCAGCGCGGGCGTTCCGGAGCCGAGGTCGCCGCGCACGGCCAGGGCGCGGGCCACCTCCGTGGTCGTCGTACCGCCGGTCAGGCCCACCGCCTCGCCCGGCGCGACGAGTTCCGCGACCGCCTTGGCGATGCGCTGCTTCTCGGAGGCGTGCCGGGCGGTCTTGTAGCGCAACGGCAGTTCGTACGACACCCCGTGCACCACGGCACCGCCCCGGGTGCGCACCAGCATCTGCTGCTCGGCGAGCTGGTCGAAGTCGCGGCGGATCGTGGCGGCCGACACCGCGAGGTCCGCAGCCGCCTCCTCGACATCGAGCCGGCCGCGCTCGACGAGCAGCTCCAGCAGCGCCTTCCAGCGGGCGTCGCGCGACATCCGCACTCTCCGTTCCTCGATTCTCCGGCGACCCTAGCGCACACAACCTCCACCAGGTTGCTTGATTGTGCTTGAAAACTCGCTATATCTTGCAGGAACGAGCATCGCTGGGGAGGGGTACGGCATGACCTATGTCGAGGACGAGCTGATCAGCCAGCCCGAGTGCTGGACACGCGCCGCGTCGGAGGCGGCGGGATACAAGGCAGTGCTTCCGGCGCCGGGGGAGCGGGTCGCGATCGTCGGCTGCGGCACCTCGTACTTCATGGCACAGGCGATCGCCGCCCTGCGCGAGGGGGCGGGCCAGGGCGAGACCGACGCCTTCGCCGCCTCTGAGTTCCCGTACGGCCGCCCGTACGACCGGGTCCTCGCCCTCACCCGCTCCGGCACCACCACCGAAGTGCTGGAACTCCTGGGTCGGTTGAAGGGCCGCACCCCCACCACCGCGATAACCGCCGACCCCCACACCCCCGTCATGACGGCCGCCGACGAGGTGGTCGTGCTCGACTTCGCCGACGAACGCTCCGTCGTACAGACCCGGTTCGCGACCACCGCGGTCACCCTGCTCCGCGCCCACCTGGGCCTGCACACCGAGGCTGTCGTCGCCGACGCCCGCACCGCGCTCACCACCGAACTGCCCCAACAGCTCGTCGCCTGCACCCAGTTCACCTTCCTGGGCCGCGGCTGGACCGTCGGGCTCGCCAATGAGGCCGGGCTGAAGATGCGCGAGGCCTCACTGTCCTGGACCGAGACCTACCCGGCGATGGAGTACCGGCACGGCCCGATCAGCATCACCACCCACGGCACCGCCACCTGGATGCTCGGCGATCCACCCGAGGGACTCGCCCAACAGGTGCGCGCCACCGGCGGGTTGTGGATCGAGGGCGGCCTCGACCCGCTCGCCGAACTCGTCCGCGCCCAGCGCCTCGCGGTCGCCGTCGCCGCACACCGCGACCTCGACCCCGACCGCCCGCGCCACCTCACCCGCTCGGTGATCCTCGCCCCCTGAAGCCGGCGCCCCAGACTCCAGGAAAGGACAGGCCGTGCCTCTCGTCACCACCGGCGAACTCGTCACCCGCGCCGCCGAGGCCCGCTCCGCCGTAGCCGCCTTCAACATCATCACGCTGGAACACATCGAGGCCGTCATCGCCGGCGCCGAGTGCGCCGTAGCCCCCGTCGTCCTCCAAGTCAGCGAGAACGCCGTCAAGTTCCGCCACGACCGCCTCCTCCCTCTCGCCCGCGCGGCCGTCGCCGCGGCCGAACGGGCCGCTGTACCCGTCGCGTTGCACCTCGACCACGTCCAGAGCGACGAGCTGCTCCGGCAGGCAGCCGACGCCGGCTTCAGCTCCGTCATGTACGACGCGGCCCGCCTGCCCTACGCCGAAAACCTCGCCGCGACCCGCGCCGCCGCCGACTGGGCACACGCCCAAGGGCTGTGGATCGAGGCCGAGTTGGGGGAGGTCGGCGGCAAGAACGGCGAGCCGCCGCTCGACGCCCACGCACCCGGCGCCCGCACCGACCCCGCCCAGGCCCGCGCCTTCGTCGCCGACTCCGGCGTCGACGCCCTCGCCGTCGCCATCGGCAGCTCCCACGCCATGACCACCCGTACGGCCACCCTCGACCACGACCTCCTCAAGCGGCTCACCGCCGCCCTGGACGTCCCCCTCGTCCTGCACGGCTCTTCAGGGGTCCCCGACGGCGAGCTGATCGCGGCCGTCGCCGGCGGCATCACCAAGGTCAACGTGGGCACGGCTCTCAACCTCGCGATGACCCGCGCGATCCGAGCCTTCCTCGCCGAGCATCCGGAGGCGGTCGACCCCCGCAAGTACCTGAGCGTGGGGCGGGAGGCGATGGCCGGGGCGGTGGCCCGCACGATCGGCGTGCTCGCCGGACCCGGCCCGGCTACCGCTTGACGGCCTTCAGCACCACGAACTTCGCGTCGCTGGCGACGAGTTGACTGTTGCCGAACAACCGCTTCAGCTTCACGTGATAGGCGAGATGCCGGTTGCCGACCACATGAAGCTCGCCGCCCGGCCGCAGTGCGCGCCGCGCGTCGGTGAACATCCGCCAGGCCGTCGCGTCGGTCGTCGCCTGGTGCGAGTGGAACGGGGGATTGTTCAGCACGAGGTCCACACTCTCGGCCGGAACCCCGGTCAGCCCGTCCCCGACCCTGAACTCGGCATGCCCGGGCACCCCGTTGGCCTTGTACGTGGCCTCCGCGGACGCCACGGCCTGGAACGACTCGTCCACGAACAGGACTTCGGCCTCCGGATCGGCCAGCGACACCGCCGTACCCACGACACCGTTGCCACACCCGAGGTCAACGACCCGGCGGAGACCGCGACTTGAAGGCAGATGCTGGAGGAAGAAGCGGGTGCCGATGTCGAGACGCTCGGCGCAGAACACACCCGCGTGGTTGACCACGGTCCGCCCCGAGACCGTACCGATGTCATCGGGCAGGGCGTAGCTGTGCGGCCAGGGGTTGGCGGCACGCGCCCCCGACGACCGGGGCGAGCAGTGGATCAACCGGGCCTTCTTCTCGGCCAGCGAGGTCCGGGTCGGGCCGAGGATCCGCTCGAACAGCTTCAGCGTCGAGGTGTGGATCTCCTTCACCATGCCGGTTCCCACGACGACCGTGTCGGCGTGCACCGCGGGCGCCAGCCGCAGCAACTGGTCCTCCAGCAGCGCGAGACTCTTCGGCACCCGTACCAGCAGGACGTCGACGCGCTCGGGCGGCGGATCCTGGGTGGTGAGCAGCCGTACGGAATCGGCGGCGACCTCGTTCCGTGCCAGGTTCGCCTTCGTCGCCTCCTGGGTGAGGAACGAGTCCGTGATCTGCACCGGGCCGTGCTGCGCGAGCGCCGTGGCCAGGGCGCCCCAGCGGTCGCCCACGATCACGACCGTGCCGGACAGCGGGGTGTCCTGTTCCGCGAGGTGTCGCAGAAGGTACTCGTCGGAGGCGTCCCAGGCGCGCAGCCGGTCGCGCGGGTCCTCGGGGAAGCGGGCCAGGGCGCGGTCGCCCCACGGAGTCGTCATGCGGTCGATATGGTCGTCCATCGTGCGCCAAGGCTAACCGAGTACCAGCTCACGGCCGGTCGGGGCAGGATGGGGCGATGGACGCCGAGCTGTTTCCGAGGGCCCGCACGGAGATCGCGCCGGGCGCGGTGCACATACCGGACTGGCTCGACCCGGCCGGCCAGCGCGACCTCCTGACGGCCTGCCGCGAGTGGGCCCGGCCGCCCGCCGGCCTGC
>NZ_JAWOAI010000412.1:0-9050 GCF_033194735.1 Streptomyces sp. W16 | reverse complement strand
CTGGCCGTGCTCAGGCACGTGCTGAGGATCGCGCCCCGCCACGCCGTCCTCGCCCTCACCGCGTCCGGCGACACCGAGCGCGGCGCCGAGGCGGTCCGGGTGGGCGCGCAGGACTATCTCTTCCGGGACGAGCTGGACGGCCGGCTGCTGAGCCGCGCGATCCGCTACGCGGTGGAGCGGAAACGTTCCGACAGGGCCGAGCGCAAGCTCACCGAGTCCAAGCTGCGCGCCCAGGAGAACGCCCGCCTCGAACGCGGCCTGCTGCCCACGCCCCTCCTCGACGGCTCCCCGCTGCACTTCGCCGCCCGCTACCGCCCCGGCCGCTCCCGCGCACTGCTCGGCGGCGACTTCTACGACACCGTGCGCACCCCCGACGGCACCGTGCACGCGATGATCGGCGACGTCTGCGGCCACGGCCCCGACGAGGCCGCGCTCGGCGTGGAACTCCGTATCGCCTGGCGCGCGCTCACCCTGGCGGGCCTCTGCGGCGACCAGCTCCTCGGCACGCTGCAACAGGTCCTGGAGCACGAGCGCTCCGACGACGAGATCTTCGCGACGCTCTGCACCGTCGACATCGCCCCCGACGGCCGCCGCGCGGGCCTGTGCCTGGCCGGCCACCCGTCCCCGCTGCTCGCCCGCCCCGGCCGCCCGGCCGAGCTCCTCCCCTACGACAACAACGGCCCCGCCCTCGGCCTGCTCCCCGGCGCCCGCTGGCCGCGGATGCAGGTGGAGCTGGGCGCCGAGTGGAGCCTGATGCTCTACACCGACGGCCTGATCGAGGGCCGGATCGGCGAGGGCCGCCGCGAACGGCTCGGCCAGGACGGCATGGTGGCCATGGTCCGCCGCCAGCTCGCGGAGGGCCTGCGCGGCGAGAAGCTGCTGCGCGCGGCGGTGAACGAGGTCCGCGACCTCAACGGCGGTGAGCTGACGGACGACGTGGCGGTGGTACTGCTGGACCGGGCGCCGTAACCCCGGCTACCTGGCCGTAGGACTTCAGCGTCCGCCGTTGTACGGGCCGTAGGGGCCGTCGCTGCTGGAGCCGCCTCTGCGGCTGCGGCCGCCGCCGGGGAGGCCGCGGAGGGCCGGGCGGACGTCGACCATGTACACGATTGTCGCGACGAGGCCGATGATCGGCAGGAACGACAGGATGTTGAAGATCAGGTTCACCACGAAGGCGAGCCCGAGGACGATCAGCCAGAACGGCTTGGTCTTCTTGTCCGCCGCGCGATAGGCGTCCTCGCGGCGCGTGGCGGCGTCGACCAGAGCGAAGCCACTGAAAACGATCAGGGCGGTGCTCAACAGCCACATGAACCCTGTGAAGCCCTGCATCAGCACTACGTCCACCACCAGACTCGGCTAGTCATTACGCGGTCACCGTACCCGCAACCGGATTGCCGCTACCCGAAGAACGGGCCGGGCACTCGTGGAGTGCCCGGCCCGTCACTGATCACCCGTCCGTGTCACTTCGCGGGCGGCGTCGTCTTCTTCGCGGTGGTCTTGCGGGCCGGAGCCTTCTTGGCGGCGGGCTTCTTCGCCGGGGCGGCGGCAGCAGCGGGAGCCGGAGTGGGCTCGGCGGCCTTCACCACGACGGGCTCGGCGACCGGCTCGGGGTCGGGCTCGACCGCGACGGCCAGCTCCTCGATCTCGTCGGCGGCCTCGCCGCGCCAGGTCTTCACGGCCTGCTCGCCGTGCTCGGCGACCTTCTCGTACGCCTCGCGGGCCTTGACCGCGTACTCGGCGGCGACGCCGACTCCGCGCAGCGCGAAGTCCTGGGCGGACTCGCCGAACTTCTTCAGGTCGGCGTCGAGCGTGGTGCCGAGCTTCTTGAGGTCGCCGTCCAGGCTGGTGATGAACTCGTTGACCTTGACCTGGAAGGTCTCCTGCGCCTCCTTGGCCTTGGCGGTCGCTTCCTTGGCCTTGGCGGTCGCCTCCTTGGCGCGGGCGGCGGCCTTCTCCTGCACAGCCTTCGGGTCGGTGCCGCGCACGGCGTCGATCCGGGCCGGGGCCTCGGCACGCAGCTGCTCGACCAGGCCAGGAACCTTCTTGGCCTGCTGGAGGGCGAGGTCGGCGGTGCCGGCGGCGAAGTAGAGGGGGGTGGGGTCGCTCAGGGTCTTGCGCAGGTCATCGGTGATGGCCATGGTGATGGTCCTTCCCGGTTGCTATCAGCTGAGGGTTTGGGTTGCTTCCGCGATCGGCGGACGGGCCGTGTCGTCGTCAACTGGCCGTCTGCTCCTGCGGGTCGGCGTCGCTGCCGTCGGCACTGTCGCTCACGCCGGGACCGCTCTCCGCGCCTTCGTCCCCGTCGGCGATCTCGAATCCGTTCTCCTTGCGGAAGGACTCGTAGATCTGAAGCAGCACCTGCTTCTGCCGTTCGGTGAGCGTGGGATCGGCGAGGATGACCGCACGTGTCTCGACCTCGTCCCGGTCCCGCTCGGCGTCGAGGATGCCGGCCCGCACGTACAGCGTCTCGGCGGAGATCCGCAGCGCCTTGGCGACCTGCTGCAACACCTCCGCGCTCGGCTTGCGCAGCCCGCGCTCGATCTGGCTCAGATACGGATTGGACACCCCGGCGGCGTCGGCGAGCTGCCGCAGGGACAGCTGCGCGGTGCGCCGCTGTTCACGCAGATACTCACCGAGATTGCCGACGTTGAGCGATGCCATGCCTTCACCTTGCACCACCCCTGCTAACTATTGCAAGCACCTGCTTGCAAAAGTGCGCCACGCCACTCCACTCGCACGGAGCGCAGCGAGCCGGACACAGAAAGCGACTCCGTCATATTTGGCTTGAAGTCGGTGAACCCCGGCATATGCCATTGAATACGCCCCGTCGCATGGCTAGCGTCACCCCCTGTTGTGGGCACAGCGCGAGCAACGGGGGACAGTCATGGACAGGCCAGAAGAGTGGGCGCTTGCCCCGATCATGCTGCTGCGCCACGCGGGATTCCCCTGCGCCCTCCTCCAAGAGGTCGCCGACTCGTCGACTCCGAAGGCCGCGGACGCCGTACTCACCCACCGCGACGAGGCGCTTCGGATCGGGCAACGATTAAAGGCCGTGCTGCGCGAGGAGCGCGTCGGCACGAAGGGGGACATCGCCTCCGGAGTGGGCATGCTGCGTCCTTTACCGCCGCGGGATCTCGCGCGCCTGGAGACGGACCTCAGCCCGGCGTCCTTAGAGACGGTCAAGCGCTACCAGGACGCGGTCGTGGCCCTGGGCAGCGGGTGGGCCGCTTTCGAGAAGCATCACGCCGCCGCGCTGGCACGCGGTCGCGAGACCGTCGTACGCCTCTTCCGCGACCCCGCGCTCCAGCAGGTTCTGCTGCTGTCGAACGACGCGCGCTTCGAGGAGTTCGTCGGCTGGATCGACGGTGGTGGAGGGGGATCGGACGGGCATGTCCGGCGTATGACCGACCTGCTCACCATGTACCTCCAGCGGGTCACCACGAAGAACGAGACGCATTCGCACTTCGGCCCTCTCGCGATGGTCCGGGTGGCACCCGACTCCACCGGGATCTCCTGGTCCACCGGTCCGCTGCGCCGCGTCGCCTTCCTGAGCCACTGGGCGGGCGAGGCCATGGCCGAGGCGTTCAGCCGCCGCCCCGAGCACTTCGAGACCGTACGTCCCCGGCGGCGCCCGCTCGCGTTCGGCCAGGACTCACGGATCCGGCGGTACGCGTTCGAGACGCGGACGGGCATGCCGGACGACTGGCGCTTCGTCGAGGTGACGGCCGAAACGTTCGACGACGACCGGTCATGGCTGTGGGAACGGTGCGACGGCGAGCGCACGGTCGCACAGCTCCGCACCGCGTGGGCGCGACGCGACGGCACCCCGCCCCGTCGCGCCTTCGACGAGGTGCTGCACGACCTGGTGAGCAAGGACTGGCTGACGGCACGCTGGGAGATTCCGGTCGGGGCCGACGATCCGCTCCGGACGCTGACCGGACACCTGGAGGAAGCGGCAGCCGATCCCGCGGTGGCGCGGTGGTTCGCCGACACGCTGCGGCAGTTCGCCGACGGCCCGGTCGAGGACCGTGCGGCCGTGCTGGGCCGCCTCAAGAAGAACTTCGAGGAGATCACCGGGACCGCGGCCAACCGTTCCCAGGGGCTGCACTACTCCGACCGGAGCGTCCTCTACGAGGAGGCGTACAGCCCGGTCAGGAACATGACCCTCGGCCAGGACGTCGAGCACGTCATCAGTCGCGAGCTGTCCGTGGTCTACGACCTGACACTCCTCGCCCCCCGGCTCCGTGTCCGCCGCGAACAGGAAATCCTGCACGCCTGGACGAGGGAACGTTTCGGCCTGGGAAACCCCGTCGCGCTCCAGCACTTCTACGCCGGCTTCTTCGAGGACAAGCCGCAGCTCGCCCGGAGGTGCGAGGAAGTGGACCGGGACATCGCGACGCTCGACCAGGAGATCACCGCCGTACTGCTGGCCGGGGCCACCGGCGATCAGCACGAGACGGTCGTCGACCGGGACCGGCTGGAGGAACTGCTCGCACGCCATCCGGCCACACCACCGGCGCTGTGCAATCCGGACGTCATGCTCGCCGCACGGGACGCCGACGCGCTCGCCGGTGGAGACTTCCTCGCCGTCGTGGGCGACTGTCACGCCGTCCGCGAGGTGCTCACCCACTCCAGCTTCGCCCCGATGCTGCAGGCCGAGGCTCCCGAACTGCTCGACGAGGTCTACGCGCGGTACCTGAGCCTGCTGGACGAGGACGAGGTGCTGATCGACCTCTCCCGCTCACATCCGGACAAGACCGCCGTCCAACTGGCCTACCCCTGCCCGGATCTGGAGGTCCACGGACTGTCCCCGAAGAGCCGGGACGCCGTGCTCCAACCCCATCAGCTGTACGTCGTGGCGACCGCCGAACGCCTGGAGCTCCGCGCGCGAGGAGTGGAAGGCCGGCTGAAGCTGCTCGCCCCGCTGGCCGGCGGACCCAGCATCCGCCAGGACCCGCTGTCCCCGTTCGCCTTCCCCCGGCACTTCGGAGGCGTCGGAATCGGCAGCGCCGGTCACACTCATCTGCCGCGCATCCGCTGCGGGCGCGTCGTACTGCACCGGGAGCGCTGGCGCATACCCGCGAACGCCCTTCGCGGATGGAGCCCCGGAACGCGCCCGGCGAAGGGGGACGCGGCCGAGTTCGCCGCCGCTCACCGGCTCCGCCGTGACCTGGGCCTGCCCCGCCACGGTTTCCTGAAGATCCCCGACGAGCCGAAACCGGTGTACGTCGACTGGGAGTCCCCGCTCCTCGTCAGACAGATCTTCCGGCTCGCCCGGAGATCCGATTCCCCGCTGGAATTCAGCGAAATGCTCCCGTCGCCCGAACAACTCTGGCTGGAGATAGACGGAGAACGCCACACGAGCGAACTGCGCTGTGCGGTCTTCTCCCGCGGTTCCGGCTGACGGTTTTGGCCGACAGCTCCACTTCGACGATGCCGCACCATCATCGAGCAAAGGGACGACCATGCCCAAAAGCTGCATAGTCCAACTTCCATTCCCCTCCAGCCATGACCCGGACCCCCACCTGTCGAGCTACTACGACGACTACGACCGGAGATTCCGCGCGTTACTCCCCGAGTACTTCATCCCGTCCGACGGGTTATGGGAGATACCGCTGTGGGTCGCCCATCTGACCGCCCTGCTGGACACCGCGGGCATCGACTCCGTCTTCCGTGACCTGTCGAGGGCACCGGCGGAACCGGACGTCTGCTGCGAACCGCTGATGGAGGCGACCGCCCCCGGCGATCTGATCCTCATGTCCCCGCTCGCCCAGAACTTCCGCCTCGCGCTGGACGTGGCCAAACATCTGGAGCACACCGGACGCCGTGTCGTCCTCGGCGGGAACATGGCCCCGCTGGCCCCGGACGGCGCCGTCCACGCGGTACACCGCGGCCAGCTCGACGCCACCTTCGTACGCAGGCTCGTGGGGCTCGCCTCCGGAGCGGGCGGGGACCTGGAGAAACCGCTGCTGCCCGGGCTGGTGTCCGAGCGGATCACCTGGGCACCGGACTACCGCCACCTCGGCGGCTACGAGGGCCGGGTTCCCCTGCTGCGGCTCAACGCCAGCCACGGATGCCTGTACCAGTGCTCGTTCTGCGGCGACGCCTGGAGCAAGCAGCTCACCCTCGTGGAGAAGGGCGCCCTGGAGCAGGAGGTGGACGAACTCACCGCCCGGTTCCCGGACACCTCGCTCTTCTACATAGGCGACAAGACGTTCGGTCAGTCGCGCGAAGCGGTCGCCAACCTGTTGGACGTCTTCCGCGACCGGCCCGGATACCGGTTCATCGTGCAGACGCACGTCATGCAGGTGAAGGACTGGATCGTCGACGCCATGCTGGAACTCGGCGTCGTCGCCGTGGAACTCGGCTTCGAGTCGGCCGACTCCCAGATGCTGAAACGGCTCAACAAACTCTCCCGGGGCCTCGACGACTACACGTCGAGAATCCGCAAGCTGAGCGACGCCGGTCTGAAGGTCGTACTCAACATGATGGGCGGCCTCGACGAGGAGACGGAAGCCGCGCACGGCCAGACCGTCGACTGGATGCGGGAGAACAGTTCGGCGCTGTGGCTCTTCAACCTCTACAACTTCGTTCCCTATCCGCTCACCCCGGACTTCCCGAGGCTGCGTGAACGCGTATTCAACTGGGACTTCGCGGACTGGCGGGAGGACGCACCCGTCGTCTACCGGCCGCGGCACCTGTCCCCCGAGGCGAGCTGGGATCTGTTCCAGGAGAAGATCGCCGCCGCGCACGACATCATCCGCACCCCGATGACCGTTCCCACGTCCTCTGCGCAGGAGAAGTGACATGACCGAGCTTCCCGACTTCGAAGCGCTGCAGAACAACGTCAAGGCCGAGGACTTCGAGGAGGACCCGCTGCCGGGATGGGCCGGCATCGCGACGCTCTTCGGCACCCCCACCACTCGCGCCGACCGGGTGGACGTCGGGGAGGACGGCTGGGTGGTGTCCGGCATTCCCTTCGACACCACCGCCAGCTCCCGGCCGGGAGCCGCGGAGGGGCCCCGGGCCGTCCGCCAGGCAAGCCTGGTCTTCTCCAGCTATCTGACCAGCCTGGGCCAGTGGCGGATGCTCGACACCCGCACCGGCCAGTCCTTCCGCTACCGCGCCCCCCAGGTCGCGGACGCAGGTGACCTGCACATCTACCCGACGGACACGGTGCGGACGTTCCAGGCCGTCGCGGCGGAGAGCCGCCGGCTGAGCCAGTCCGCGCCGCGTCTGGTCTTCCTCAACGGTGACCACTCGTGCACGTTCCCCACGTTCGCCGGATTCCGCGCCGGGCGGCTCGACCGCGGCGCGGGCCGCGTGGGGTTCATCAACATCGACCACCACTTCGACTTCGGCAACTGGAGCACGTTGCACGGGCCGCTGTACCACGGCTCCAACTCCCGCAGGATCAGCGAGATCCCCGGGATGCGCCCGGAGGACATGGCCTTCGTCGGCGTCGGCGACGTCACCAAGTACGACCAGTACCGCGGTCTGATCGACAGCGGCTTCCACATCGTGCCGGGCTCGCAGCTCGTCAGGGACGGCGCCGCCGCCGCGCTGCGCCCCCTCGTCGAGGAACTCGGCTCGCGGTGCGACACCGTCTACGTCTCGCTCGACATCGACGTGCTCGACACCGCCTCGGCGACCGGCACCGGCCATGTGACCATGGGCGGCATCAGCACCGGAGACCTCCTCGACGTCTACGAAGAACTCCGCGCGCTTCCCGTCGGCGCCGTCGACGTGGCCGAGGTCGCCCCGCGCTACGACCCGTCCGGCACCACCGCGCAGATCGCGGCACGCCTGCTCTTCGAGTTCCTCTTCCGCACCGAGTGCGTGCCGTCCGACTTCGCGCCCTGGTCCGACGGCACCGCCGACGAACTCCTGGAGCGCCCGTGAAATTCGCCCCCACCGAGGCTCAGTTCGACTGCGCCGGTCTCGTCTCCGGGGCGGCGGACCGGCGCGAGCAGGCACTGGACGACCTGGCCGCCGCGTCCGTCGACGTCATCCACCGGGTCGGCTTCGCGGTGTTCCGCATCGGCCGCCTTCGACTGGGTGTCGAGGAGAGCCGCCGGCTGTCGGCAGCCCTGGCCGAACGGATCCGCGCGGCGCTGATCGCCCGCGGCGCCCCCGCGGAGCTGCGGCTGGAGATCGACCGCCCGCAGCAGACGTACGTGCCCGAGGGCTTCTCCACCCGGACCCTGCTGCCCCACCACGACGGACAGCACTGCTCGTACCTGACGCCCAGTCTCCAGGACGCGCCCGACTGGGATCCCGCCTGGCGGGAGTTCGGCAGTTCCGGCTACACCACCACTCCCGCGCACAAGATGTACCAGGGCATCTTCCTCCCCGACGTGGGAGAAGGACTGAGCGTCACCACGTACTACGACTGGCTCGGCGTCATCGACGACGTGCTCGCCCGACGCGGAATCGACATGGGGGACGACCGGTCGGCCACCGCGGCCCGCTGGATCGGCGACAACCTGCGCCGGGGGCTGGAGCGTCAGCCGGAGCACGGCTGTGCCTATCCGTCGTTCGGCGCCATGCTCGGCCTGGAGGAACCCCTCTGGCACGGCCTGTCCTTCCACCACAGCGAGACCGTGCTGACGAAGGAGGAGCGGGTCCGCTACCCCGCCGCCGTGCCGCTGGCCACGCGTTGCGCCTGCGGTGAGTGCGAAGGTGAGGCGGCCCGTCTCTTCTGCCACCAGGTGCTCATGGCCACCGGTCTGACCTGGGCGCGGTTCCGGCGCCGCTGGGAAGTGCTCGCGCCGGGCGAGCAGTGCGACCTGCTGTTCGGCCACAACCTCAGCATGCTCCACGGCGGCCTGGCCGGCGGCCCGGGGCGGATCATCGAACCGCTCTGCCTGGTCATGGACACCCCGTCCGGCCGCGAGTACGAGCGCTGGCTGGCCGCGTCCTGGCGGCGCACCCTGCCCGGAGCGCGGTGATGCGGGGGGCGTCCGCCACTCTCGCCACCCCGGTGGACCTGCACCTGCACACCCGGCACTCCGACGGGGACGAGGCTCCGGCCGAGCTGGCCCGGCGCT
>NZ_JAWOAI010000411.1:0-9075 GCF_033194735.1 Streptomyces sp. W16 | reverse complement strand
CCGGCGCCGAGCCGCTTGGCGACCTGCACGGCCATCTGGCCGGCGTTGCCGGTGGCGCCGAGGATCAGTACCGACTGCCCTGCCTCGATCGGGACGCGGCGGCGCAGCGCGACCCAGGACGACATGGCCGGGTTCATCGCGGCGGCGATCTTCACGACGTCCGTGCCGTCGGGCAGCGGGATGCTGTGACGGCTGTCGATGACGGTCCGGGTGGCCATCGGGCCGGCCAGTTCGTCGTCGGCCACGAAGTACACCAGCCGGCCGTCCTCGCGCCGGCCGACCCCGTCGACACCGGGCACCATCGGCAGCTTCCCGGTGCTCGTGTAGTGGTTGCCCGACGCGCCGGTACGCACTCGGGGATGCAGGCCCACGGCGAGGACGTCGACCAGCTCCTGGTCCTCGTCGGTCGGGGCGGGCAGGTCGAACGGCTCGTAGCGGGGCGGGGCGTCGAACGAGTGGACCACCGCGGCATGGACGTCCATGAGAGCTCTCCTCAGCTGTGGTACGCGACACGGAAAGTACGTGATGCAGAAAGTACGTGATGCAGAAAGTACGTTGGACGAATTAAATTAGTAGGTGTCACGTACCTTTGCAAGTAGAATCCGGGACATGACCTCACCGCACGACACGCAGCCCCCGGCGACCGAGGACCTCGGCCTGGTCGACGCCCTCGCCCAGTTGTCGTTCCTGGTGCAGAACACGCTGGCCGAGATCGCGGGGCAGCACGACCTGTCGGTCGTCCAGACCCGGATGCTCGGGATACTGCGGGACCGGGAGCCGACGATGAATCAGCTCGGCCGCCACCTCGGCCTGGACAAGTCCTCGATCACGGGCCTGGTCGACCGGGCGCAGCGCCGGGGTCTGGTCACCCGCACCACCAGCTCCGTCGACCGGCGCTCGTTCCAGGTGTCGATGACCGACGCGGGCCGGCAGCTCGTCGAGCAGGTCGCCGCCGAGTTCGCCGAGCGGATCGAGCGGTGTGTCGAACCGCTGGCCGGAGCCGACCGGCAGCGGCTGTCGCGCATGGCGACGCGGATCGTGACCGCCGACGCCCACGTCCGTGGCATCGACCTGCGCACCACGCCCCGCTGACCGGACTCCGTCAGAGGGAGCTGCGCGGCACCGTCACCACATGCTTGCCCACGACGCCGCCGCGCTCGAACGCCCGGTGCGCCGCGGCGATGTCCGCGAGCGGGTACACACTGTCGATCACCGGTCGCAGCGCACCCGACGTGACGTGGTCGGCCACGTCACGCAGCACGGGGGTCTCGGGGTTGGCGCTGAAGGTGCGGATGCGGCGGGAGCCGTGCACGCTCGACGCGGCGATCGCCGCAATGGCGGACGGGGACAGTCCGACGGTGACCATCCGGCCGCCCTTGGCCAACCGGCCGCGGTAGCAGTGCAGTTCCGTGCCGACGGTGTCGACGATGACGTCGAACGGCCCGATCTGGTCCGAGGTGGTGGAGCCGTAGTCGAGGACCTCGTCGGCGCCGAGGTCGGTGAGGATCTTGGCGTGACGGTCACGGGCCAGCGCGGTCACATGGCCGCCCATCGCGTGGGCCAACTGCACGGCGGCCGTGCCGACTCCGCCGGCCGCGCCCCGGACCAGGACTTTCTCGCCACTCACCAGGCGCACACTGTCGCGGAGCGCGATCAGCGCCGTGGAACCCGCGACGACCAGGGAGGCCGCCTCGACCGACGAGAGGTCCGCCGGGGCGTGCGAGATGCGTTCCGCGGAGACCACGACGTACTCGGCCGCCCCGGCGACGGAGTGCCGCTGCCTTGGATGCACCATGCCCCACACCCGGTCCCCAACCCGGTAACCCGCGACACCGGCGCCGGCCTCGGCGACGACTCCGGCGAAGTCCAGCCCCGCCCCGATCGGGAACCGGCGCCCCGACACCATCTTCAACTCCCCTGCCCGGACGATCACATCGTGCCCGTTCACGCTGGACGCCTCGACCGACACCAGCACCTCACCCGAGCCGGGAGCGGGACGATCCACTTCATTGACCCGCAGAACGTCCGCAGTACCGAAACTCGTGATCTGAACGGCCTTCATGTCGCTGTTCCTTCCGTGGCCTGCCGTGTGGTTGATCCGATGCTGGACCCCACACGCGACATCACGGTCGTTCTCCTTTTCCTGGGTCTGGTAGACCCACCCTCGCGGGCCGCGCCGACGGCATACTGACGCCGTGACCGACTCCTCCCACGCCATGAGCGACGATCCCCGACGCGAACTCGCGGATTTCCTGCGCACCCGCCGAACTCGGCTGCGCCCAGAGGATGTTGGCCTTGAACCCGGCCCGAGACGGCGCGTCGCCGGACTGCGGCGGGAGGAGTTGGCGCTGCTGGCCGGAGTGAGTTCGGACTACTACCAGCGCATGGAGCAGGGCCGCGACGTACGCCCCTCCGAACAGGTCCTCGACGCCCTCGCGCGCGCCCTCGACTTCTCCCCCGAGGAGACCCGCCACCTGCACAGCCTCGCCGCCGCCGCACGCACCCCGGCCCGCCCGCCGCGTTCGTACGAGCCGGAGGAGGTACCGGACACCACGCTACGGCTGCTGCACGGCATGACCTCGCCCGCACTGGTCGTCGGCCGTTTCCTTGACGTACTGGCCTGGAACCCGCTCGGTGGCACCCTGTTGGGGGAGTTCACCCGACAGCCCCAGAAGGAGCGGAACCTGCTGGCACTGTTCCTTCACCCGCAGGCCGACCGGACCTGCCCGAACCGGGCGGCCACCGTCGCGGAGCTGATCGGGATGCTACGGACTCAGGTCGCCGCCGATCCCGGCCACCCGCGTGCCGTCGAGCTGGTGGGTGAACTCGCCGTGCGCAGCGACGAGTTCGCGGCCCTGTGGGCGCTCCATGACGTGGAGGAACCGACCCGCGGCCAGATGCGTCTCAACCACCCCCGGGTGGGCGAACTGAACCTGGACTGGGACGCCTACCCGATACCGGGCAACGCCGGTCCCGCGCTCCTGGTCTGTACCGCCGCCGAAGGCAGCCTCGACGCCGAGCGACTCCAACTCCTCGCAGGCCTGCTCGACATCCGCTGAGGACGGCGCGCGGTCAGCCGCCCAGCCGGAGTCCCGCGAGCCAGACGTCGGGCGTGCCGGGTTCCGGCTCCTCGGCCGCCAACCGGGCCAGGATCTGCCGTACGCGGCGCAGGAGTGCGAGGGCGGTCATCGGAACCTCCGGTGTCGTGATCTGTTTTCATCCCACCGACGAACGGCCCCTACGCGGATCGACACTCCGCGAGCCGCCGCTCCAGAAACCTTCGCTCCGCGTCGTTCTCCACCAACTCCAGCGCCCGCTCGTACGCTTCGGTCGCCTCCGCCGTACGACCGCTGCGGCGCAGCAGATCGGCGCGGGTCGCGGGCAGCAGGTGATAGTCCGCGAGTTCGCCCGACCGCTCCAGCTCGGCCACCAACTCCAGCCCGGCTTCCGGGTGTTCGGCCATCCCCACGGCCACCGCCCGGTTCAGCCGCACCACGGCCGACGGCACGAACCGCTCCAACTCGCCGTACAGGCCCGCGATATCGGCCCAGTCGGTGTCCTCGGCCGTGGGTGCGGTGGTGTGGCAGGCGGCGATGGCGGCCTGGATCTGGTAAGGCCCGGGGCGTCCCCGGCGCAGCGCGGTCTCCAGGAGGGCGGCGCCCTCGTCGATCTCCGCCCGGTCCCATGCCGTACGGTCCTGGTCCTCCAGGGTGACCAGTTCGCCGGCCGGGTCCACGCGGGTGTGGCGGCGGGCGTCGTGCAGCAGCAACAGCGCCTGCAGGCCGAGCACTTCGGGTTCGTCCGGCATCAAGTGGGCCAGCACGCGGGCCAGTCGGACGGCCTCCGCGCACAGGTTCGTGCGGACCAGGTCGGTGCCGGACGTGGCCGCGTATCCCTCGTTGAAGAGGAGGTAGACCACGCCGAGCACACCCGTCGTGCGCTCGGGCAGCAGATGCGCGGGCGGTACCCGGTACGGGATGCCGGCGTTGCGGATCTTCTTCTTGGCGCGCACCAGCCGCTGCGCCATGGTCGCCTCGGGGACGAGGAAGGCGCGGGCGATCTCGGGGGTGGTCAGCCCGGCCAGTGTGCGCAGGGTGAGGGCGACCCGGGCCTCGATGGGCAGCGCGGGATGGCAGCAGGTGAAGATCAGCCGCAGCCGGTCGTCGTGCACCCCGCTGTCGTCACCGTCGTACTCCGGGTCGTACGGCCCCTCGTCCCGCCCCAGCACCGCGACCTCCCGGAGTTTGGCCGTCCCGACCGCCTCCCGGCGCAGGACGTCGAGGGCGCGGTTGCGGGCGGTGGTGGTCAGCCAGGCGCCGGGGCGGCGCGGGATTCCGTCGCGTCGCCACCGGTCGAGTGCCTGGGCGAAGGCGTCCTGCGCGCACTCCTCCGCGAGGTCCCAGTCGCCGGTCACCCGGATCAGGGTGGCGACGACCTGGCCCCACTCCTCACGGAAGGCGGCGGCGACCGCCCCCTCGACGTCCGGCACGGTCACTCCCAGACCGGCCGCACCTCGACCGAGCCGCCGTCGGCGGCCGGGTGCCTGGCGGCGAGGGCGATCGCCTCGTCGAGGTCCGCGACGTCGATGAAGGAGATACCGGCGAGATACTCCTTGGTCTCCGCGAACGGCCCGTCGCTGAGCAGCACTTCGTCGCCCCGGACCCGCACGGTGGTGGCGTCTGCGGAGGGCCGCAGCCGTGCGCCTCCGGTGACCCGGCCCGCACGTACCTCCTCGAACCAGTCGGCGAAACGAGGGTCGTCGGCGTGCTCCGCCGGGCTCTGTTCCTCGCCCCCGACCGGGGTGCAGAACAGCAGGGCGTACTTCATCACGCCTCCTTCAGGGACACGGCGTGCTCGTGAGTGATCAGCCGGCGCAGGCCGAAGTCGCGGTAGCCGGTGGTCACACGCAGTGTCTCGTCGAGCGGGGTGCCGTCGGTGCGGGTGGCGGTCAGCCGGACGAGGGAGTGGGCGAAGCCGATGCTCTCGTCCACCTGGACCCGGAAGTCCCGCACCTCGCGGGTCACCGGCCCGGTGACCGACGCGAACAGGTCCTGCAGTGCCTTGCGGTGGACGTCGAGACCCTGCCGCTCGTGGCCGTCGGCGAGGTGGAAGACATCCGCACCGGGTGCGTAGCAGGCCAGTGCGCGGTCGACGTCGCGCGCGCGGGCCGCCTCGGTCAGTTCGGCGTCGAGCGCGCGGATCCCCGCCTCGGCGCCCTCGTCCTCCCAGAACCTGCGGACCTCCATGGCCCCCACAGTGGCGACGGGGTGCTTGGCGGCGGCCTCGACCGCCTCCTCCAGGGTGTCGCACTCCAGGATGTCGAATCCGGCGACGTACTCCTTGGTCTCCGCGAACGGCCCGTCCGTACGGAGCACCTCCCCGCCGCGCACCCGTACGGTGACGGCGTCGGCGGGCAGGGCGAGCCGGTGACCGTGCAGCCGTGCGCCGCGGTCGCCCAGTTCCTCCACCCAGGGTTCGACGGGTGCCATACCGGAGGCGTCGGCGGTGTCGTCGCCGCACACGAGCAGCATGTACTTCATGGATCCTCCCGGTCCTCATGAGCTTCCTACACCCCACCGACGAACGGCGTCGCGCCGAATCGACACCCCCTGCGCGAAAAACATGAGGAGGCCGGGGCACGGGCCCCGGCCTCCTCGGATACGACAGGCTGTTACGCGGTCGCCGCCTGCACCGACGGCTCCCCCGCGTCCACGGTCGAGCGCTCGGTGTTCTTGCGCACCAGCAGCAGGGTGACCACCGCGCCCAGCAGGGAGGCGCAGCCGCAGATCACCACGCCGAGGGCCATGCCGTGGCCGAGGGCGGTCTGCGCGGCGGCCTTCGCCTGGGCGCTGCCCGCGTTGACGACGGCGAGGGGTCCGGCCGCCTTCTCCATGCCCGCGTCGGCCCCGCTGAGCTTGCCGACGAGTGCGGAGGACGCGGCGCTCATCGCGATGGTGCTGATGACGGCCGGGCCGAGGCCCTGGCCGAACTCGCGGACCAGGCTGGTCGCGCCGCTGGCCATGCCGGTCATGTTGATCGGTACGGCGTTCACGGCGGCGGAGGTCAGCGAGGACACCACGCAGATGAAGCCGATGCCGAGCAGCATCACCGGGCCGATGAAGGCCGCGAGGGAGGTGGTGGTGATGGGCAGGGCGGCGATCCAGAACTGTCCCGCGGCCATGGGCAGCAGGCCGCCCATCAGGAGCCAGCGGGCGTCGACTCGGGTGAGCATCCTGCTGAGCACCGGCGCGAGCAGCAGCGGGATCAACTGGAGGATCACGAACGGCATTCCGGCCCGCAGCGGGCTCAGGTGCATCACCGCGCCGAGGCGGATCGAGACGCAGTAGGCGGTGCCGATGAAGCCGAACATGCCGGCCAGCGCGACGACGGCCGCCGCCGCGAACGAGGGGATCTTCAGCAGGCCGAGGTTGAACATCGGCGAGGCCGCGCGGGTCTCCGCGACGACGAACCCGACGAGCGCGACGGCCGCCAGGGTCAGCGAGCCCACGATCGCCGCTCTGCCCCAGCCCCGGTCCCCGCCCTCGATGATGCCCCAGAGCAGGGCGGTGAGGCCGACGGCGATGGTGATCTGTCCCGGCCAGTCCAGTGCGCGGCCCTCGGGCGCCTTGGAGTCGATGACGAGCTTCCAGCAGGCGACCGCGACGACAAGTCCGAGGACGACCGGCGGTACGAACGCCCAGCGGAAGTCGGCGACCGTGGCGAGGATCCCGGAGGACAGCGGGCCGAGCGCGGAGGCGAGGGAGATCGACAGCGCCCAGGTGGAGACGGCTTTCGCCCGGTCCTTGCCGTCCGGTGTGGCCGCCGCGATGACCGCGAGGGAGCTGGGGAAGAGCGCGGCGGCGCCGATGCCGGCCAGCGCCTGCCCGGTCCACATCATGGTGATGTTCTGCGAGGTGGCGTTGAGGAGTTCACCGAGCGCCAGGACGAGCCCGCCGAGCACCAACAGCCTCTTGCGGCCGAAGAGATCGCCCACCACACCGAAATTCAGTTCCAGAATCGCGGTGGGAAGAATGAAGGCGGAGGTGACCCAGGCGACCTGGGAACCCGAGGCGCCGAATGCGGCCTGAATTTCCCCGTTGATGGGCGAGGGAACGGTAATGCACAACTGTGCCGCCGCGACCGCGAGACAGCACGCTATGAGTGTTCCGGGGTCCAGTCTTTTCAAGGAGATCGAATCCGTCATCGTGCATGCCCTCACTCTGCGTTTTTCTCTATGAGTTCGATGAGATTTCCCTCGGGGTCACTGACCCAGGCCATGCGCACTCCTGGCTCGGGGGACGGCCCGGGTGCCATGACCTCACCCGCGCCACTGGCCACCAACGCCTCGTGTACGGGGTCGAGTTCGGGGGTGGTGACCGCGAAGTGCCCGTATCCCTCGGTGAGTACGGCGGTCATCGGGTCCGGCGCCCGGAGGCCGGGGGCGGAACCGGGTCTGGCGAGCAGCTCGATGCGCCAGCCCCGCGGATGCTCCAGGACGACACCCTTCAGACCGGGCCCTTCGAGATGGAACTCGAAGACCGTCTTCAGGCCGAACGCGCCCTGGTACCAGGCGGTTTGGGCGGTCAGGTCACGTACGTTGACGCCCACGTGGTCGAGTCGGGTGGTCACGGCGGCTCAGCCCGCCATCGCGCTGTCGCCGCCGTCGACCATGAGGTTGGCGCCGTTGACGAAGGCCGCCTCGTCGGAGCAGAGGAAGGCGGCCACTCGCGCGATGTCCTCGGGCTGCCCCACGCGCCCGACCGGGATGCGCGCCTCCAACTGGGCCTTGGGCCCGTCCGGATCGTCGAGGAAGGGCGCGGTGGCGGAGGTGCGGGTCATGCCCGGGGCGATGGTGTTCACGCGGATACGGTGCGGGGCGCCGGCCGCGCACAGGTGCAGGCTCATCGCCAACACCCCACCTTTGGCGGCCCCGTGGGGCACCATCGGCATGAACGGCGCCCCGCGTACGGCGGCCACGGATGCGACGTTGAGAACGGCCCCGCCACCACGGGCGATCAGGTGCGGCCAGGCGGCCTGGGTACAGAAGTAGGGGATGTCCAGCTCGTTCTTGATGGTGAAGTACCAGTCCTCGGCGGGCATGGTCTCGAACGGGCCGTTCCGCAGCGCGGAGGCGTTGTTGTAGAGGATGTCGATCCCGCCGAAGGCCGCGATCCCGGTCTCGATCCACTCGCGGGCACCGTCCTGGGTGGACAGGTCCACGGGTGCCAGGGACCGCATGATTCCGCCGGCCTTTTCGACGAGTTCCACGGTCTCGGCCGCACTGTCCTCGTCGATGTCACAGCCGAAAACCTCGGCGCCCTCCGCCGCGAATATCAGCGCCGCGGCCCGCCCTATTCCTGCCCCCGTTCCACTGATGAAAGCGATTTTCCCGGCCAGTCGACCCATGATTGCCAAGTCCCTTGTCCCGTGCCGCCGTGGTGCGGTGGTGGCAGCGTAGGTACGGCCATTGGCGAGAACAAGAAATGGGTCGGCGAAGGGCCATCGGGGGTTCGTATGGCTGGTATGAGGCGCGGAGTGGAGGACTCGTCCCGGGTTTCACAGGAAACCTCAGCCGACGTCGAGGACGGCCTTCCCGCGCAGGCTGCGACCGCTCAGCGCCTCGACGGCTTCGGCGATCCGGTCCCACGACCCGCGCCAGCCGACCGGCACCCGCAGCCGGCCGTCGCCGACCAGCGCGAGCAGCCGCCTCAACTGCGCCTGCCGGTCGGTGAGTCCACCGCCGTTGTAGACCGACACGATCGCCTTGGGTGTGCTGCTGCCGAGCGTGACACCCACGGGCAGCACGGCCTCCCGCCCGGCGGCCCAGCCGACGCTCTGCAGACTCCCGCCCGGGGCCAACAGACCGTAGGCGGAGACCAGTTGGGCCCCGCCGACGGAGTCGATGACGACATCGACGGCTTCCTTCACCTCGTCGACCCCGGCCACCACCTGGTGCGCCCCCAGCTCACCGACCCACCGCGCACCGTCCTCGGAACCGGCCACACCGATGACGTACGCCCCGCCCAGCGCCGCGAGTTGTACGGCGAACCCGCCGACCCCGCCGGATGCCCCGGT
>NZ_JAWOAI010000410.1:0-9089 GCF_033194735.1 Streptomyces sp. W16 | reverse complement strand
GGTGCCGCGTGCCGTCGCGGACGCGGTGGCCGGACTGTCGGACGCGAACGCGGTCCGCCGGCTGCTCACCGAGGCGGTCCGCGGCGGCCACTGCGAACCGGCCTCGGTGGTACGGGAGTTGAACGACGCAAAGCTGCTGGGCCGCCCGCACGTGGTGGACGCGGTGGACTCGCTGCTGGCCGAGGGCCGCGCGATCGCGGAGGACCGTCTCTACCGGATGGTGAGCGAGTACGGCCTCCCCGACCCGGTGTGGAACGTCGACCTGCGGCTGCCCGGCGGCCCGCACCTGGGCGGCCTGGACGCGTACTGGCCCGAGCAGGCGGTGGCGGTCGAGCTGGACACCCGCGCACCCCGGCAGGACGAGGACGCGCTGTGGTCGGAGTACGCCCGCAAGCGCGAGCACCTGGAACGGCTCGGCATCACGGTCGTCCACATCACCCCCAGGAAGCTCCGCGAGGGGCTGGAGCAGCAGGCGGCGGTGGTCCGTACGGCGCTGATGGCGGCGGCGGACCGCGATCCCGCCGCGTATGTCGTGGTGCTGCCCCGGTAGTGACGGACCGGGGCGGGATCAGGAGGGGAGAGGAGGGGCCACCGGGGGGTCGGTGGTCCCTCCTCATGTGTTCGTGTATTCCGTGCGTGTTCGGTCTACAGAGGTTCGGGGAGGGGTGGCGGGGTCGCGTTGGTGGTCGTGTGGCTGGTGTGGAGGCCGTCGATGAGGGCGGCGTAGGAGGCGATCATGCGCGTACGGCTGAAGCGTTCGCGGCTGCGGGCGTGGGCCTTGGCGAACTCCGCGCGGCCGAGGACCGCCTCGGTCCAGGCCGACGCGACGGCGTCCGGGTCGGGGGGCGTGATGATGCCGTGCCCGGCGACGATGGACGCGCTGTCGCCGATGTCGGTGGCGACGGGTACGGCCCCGCACATCATGCCCTCGATCAGGCACAGGGGCGCGGCCTCACCGAAGGACGACGTCAGCGCGACGACGTCCGACCCGGCGTAGACGGTCTCCATGTCCCGCCGCACACCGAGGAGATGGAGCCGGCCGGTGAGTTGTTCCCGGTCCGCTCCGAAGGCCGAGTCGATGTCGGCGGAGAGGGCGGGCTGGTTGTCGGTCATGCCCGTGCCGCACATGACGACGTGGCCGGCGGGTTCGCGTCGTAGCCACTCGTGGGCGGCGCGGAGGAAGAGCGGGATGTTCTTCATCGTGGCGTAGCGGGCGGCGAACACCACGACGGGTGCGGTGTCCGGGATGCCGAGGGAGGCACGGAACGCGAGCCGCCGGGCCGGGTCGGGCCGGAAGCGCAGCAGATCCACTCCGTTCGGGATGACGTGGAGGACCTCGGGCGGGATGCCGGCGGCCTGGTAGGCGTCGCGGGTGGATTCCGCGCAGCAGACAGCGGCGACGACCTTGCCGTCGGCGATGGCGGTTTTCAGTTCGTCGAGGGCGGCGCCCTGGTGTTCGGGGTCCGAACGGTGCAGGCACACGACGACCGGGCGGCGCGGCAGGCCCGCCTGGTTGAGCAGGGTGAGCGGCTGCTCCTTGAGCGACAGGACGACATCGGCGTCCGCCAGGGCGCGGGCCACGTCGGCCAGCTCGGGGCCGGTGAAGCCGGTACTGACCTGGCCCTCACCGCCGCCGAAACTACGGCCGAGGGTGGAGACCCCGACCCCGGCCGCGGTCAGCTGTTGATAGCAGGCATCGTTCTCCATCGCCTGCCGGGTTGCTTCTCGGTGTACTTCTCCGTGGATGCTCAGCACCGAATGATGCTGGCCGCCCTCCACCAGACCCATGATGACGTCGCTGTGGACGATTCGGGCTCCTCCGGAGAAGAAGCCCTCGTAGACCGACAGCACGTGCAGTTCGTGTCTAGCGCGCACACGACCACCCGCCTTGCGTATGAATCGAGCCATCCCCGTGAACAGCGGGTTAGCCGTTATGAGGCGGCACGGACATTTCGTCGGAATGAACTGGGCGTCTCGTGTCTGGGTCCGGTTGGTTATCCCGGGGTCAATTGGTCGCGAGCCGGGCGCGGACCGTCTTGCCGACGTCGCCCCGCAGAAACCAGTCGAGGGACTCGGAGACCCCGGAAACGACCAGAAGCCCGCGCCCGCTCTCCCCTCCGGGAGCCTGGCTGACCACGGGGAACTCCAGTACCGGGTCCGATACGTCGATCGTCAGCGCGGAGTTCTCTTCTTCGTCTACGGCGACCCGCAGCCAGACCTCGTGTCCGGGGACCTTGCCGTGCCGGACCGCGTTCGCGACGAGCTCGGAGGTGACGAGGACGGCGTCGTCGATGTCGCCGGGCCAGTTCCAGAGGGTGAGGCGGCGGCGGGTGTGGAGACGGGCGAGGCGGACGCTTCGCGGGGTCATGGGGTAGCTCATGGACCAGTCGGGGGTGAGGAGGGTGGGGTGCATGGAGTGCTCCTTTCGGGTGGGGGGTGCCCGACTACCGTGGCGAGACTGCGCATCGAGCTGCAATCGAAACTCCTCAGAAATTTCAGGGAAGTTGGAATTGGACTATGCCCGGATCTGCACAAGCAGCTGCACAGCGCGCATACGCCGTGTCACACTCGGCTCGCGCGAACAGGCGACACGCACAACGGCACACGGATGGTGCACATGGCGGCAAAGCGCGGGCGGACCGGCCAGCGACTCGAACTTGGCCTTCAGCTACGTCAGTTACGTGAAGGCTGCGGTCTGGGCGACCGCGGGGGCGGCTTCACACGGAAGCAAGCGGTACAGGGACTGCGCATCTCCGAAGCAACACTGCTGAGAATCGAGACCGGCGCCCTCAACTTCCGGAACGTCGGCGATCTGAGGAAGCTGCTGGACAAGTACGGCGTCACCGACGAAGACATCATCGAGTCGCTGACCAACCTCAACCGGGAGTCCGGGCAACGTGATTGGCTGACCCAGTTCCCCATGCCGACCGGGATGCCGACATTCGTGGGGCTTGAGCCGGAGGCACGCAGCATGCGGGCGTACCACCCGACTCTGGTGTACGGCCTGTTGCAGACCGAGGCCTACGCACACGCACTCCTCGAAGCACACAAGCCGGTCGAGGAGAACACCTCCGAATTTGTGCGCAGTAGTGTGGAGTTGCGGATGAGACGCCAGGAGGTGCTCACCAGGGAGGACCCGGTCAAGCTTCGCGTCATCCTCGGCGAGGCCGCCCTGCGCTACCCGGTGGGAGGTGACGAGGTGCAGCGCGACCAGTTCGAAAAGCTCGTGACGATGTCGTCCTGGGACCACATCGCCATCCAGATCCTGCCGTTCAGAGCCGGCTACCGCTCGACAAACGACTTCGCGATCCTCGACCTCGGGGACGACCTCCCGCCGAGGGTCCAGATCGACAGCGCCTGGGGCGCGACCCACACGTCGGACAAGCGCCGCGAAGTCGACCGGTTCATCCGCCGGTTCGACGCCATGACAGCATCGGCGCTACCTCCCGAGGACACGCCCGACTTCCTGCACCGACTAGAACGAGAGCTGTAGGTCCATGCCCACGCACCCCACCGCCTCCGAACTCGCCCCCGACCAGGCTTGGTTCAAGTCTTCGTACAGCGACGGCACGGGCCAGAACTGCGTCGAACTCGCCCCGGAACAAGCCTGGTTCAAGTCCTCCTACAGTGACGCGGGCCAGAACTGCATCGAAGCCGCCCGACTGCGCCCCACCGGCATAGCGGTCCGCGACTCCAAGAACCCCACCGGCCCCGCCCTGCTCCTCCCCGCGACCGCCTGGGAACCCTTCCTCTCCCACCTCCGCCAGGAGACCCACTCCGCGAAAGCGTGACACTTCGCCTCCCACTGTCACACTTCCACGCCTCCCCCTCCCCCTCCCCTCCCCTCCCCTCCCCGTCAGTACTCCGCCCGGCCCGCTCGACCCAACCGCGCGCCGAGGCCGAAGTAGTGGCGGAAGTTGTAGATCAGTGGGCTCCACACGGTCGGGTCGATATGGGACGTGCCGTCGATGACGATGGCGGGCTCCGCGTGCACGCGGACGGCCTTGGCCTCGACTACGACGAACTGATCCGACGCGTCGGGCCGCAGGCTGCTGACCGTGGCCTCGATCTGGGCCGGGCACTCGGCGATCCTCGGCGGGCGCACCAGTTCTGAGGGAGTCGGGTGCCAGCCGGCCGCGCCGAACTTGTCCGGGGCGAAGCGGCACCCGGGCGGTTTGCCGGAGGGGACCGGATCGGCGCCGGTGAGCAGGGCGAGGCTCTCGACCTGCTTCCACTGGTCGGGCGACGGGAAGTTGATCACCAGTTCCGGCCGGGCCCTGAGGTTGTCGACGGTGTGGCCGTTCGCGCCGAGGCCGAGGAGGAAGACATCGCCCAGCGCCCACGCGGAGGAGATCGGCGCGAGATTCGCCGTACCGTCCGCGTTCTCCGACGACAGGACCACGACGGGCGTGCCGAAGTACAGGATGCCGGGCGTGATGACGCGGTGCGCGCCCTCGTCTGTCAGGGTCATGGGCTCATCGTGCTGGCCGGACTGTTCGGTGCCGGCCGAACCGTTGGCGTGGATAGTGGGAGGCATGAGTGTTCATGTGGACGCGGCCCCCGGAATGGCGGAACTGGCCGCGGTCTTCGCCGATCGCACGCGGGCGTCGATGTGCGTGGCGCTGCTCGACGGCCGCGCCTGGACCGCGGGCGAGCTGGCGCGCTATGCCGGTGTCGCCCGCTCGACGGCCACCGAGCACCTGAACCTGCTCGTCGCGGCCGGCGTACTCGCCGAGGAACGTCAGGGCAGGCACCGCTACCTGCGGCTGGCCGGCACCGACATCGCCGAGCTGATCGAGACACTGGCCTCGCACGCTCCGCCTCAGGCCGAGCGCCGGCACACGCTGCGCACCGCGACGACGCGGGCGGCCCTGGCCCGCGCCAGGACCTGCTACGACCACCTCGCCGGAGCGTTGGGCGTCGCGATCACCGACGCGATGACGAGTCAGGGCATGCTCAGTTGGGACGACGGCTTGACGCTGACCTCCACCGGTCTGACCTGGCTGCGGGAGGTGGGCGTGGACACCGAGGCACTGCGTCGGGCCCGCCGCCCGATGGTGCGCGACTGCCTGGACTGGACCGAGCGCCGCCCGCACCTGGCCGGGGCCGCCGGAGCGGCTGTCTGCGGCCGCTTCTTCGACGCCGGATGGATCGAACGGATCGGCTCCGACCGCGCGATCCGCCTCACCGCGACGGGCGACACCGCTCTGCGAGACCAACTCGACCTGCGCTGGGGTACGTTCGGCGGTCGGCACGACTGAGAGACGGCTGGTCAGGCAGCGGTACGTTCCCCAAGTGCGCGCCTGCGCAGCGCCGTTCGCTGGACGGCCGGCGGGGCGTACGCCATGTCGAGTGTGCCGACGTCTGTGCCGGGCGGCACCAACTCGTCGATCTCGTCGAGGAGTTCGTCCGACAGGACGGTTTCCGCGCCGGCGAGCAGGTCGTCCAGGTGGGCCATCGTGCGGGGGCCGATGATCGCCGAGGTGACGCCGGGGTGGGCGATCGCGAAGGCCATGGCCAGGTGGGTCAGCGGGAGGTCCGCCTTCTCGGCGAGGGCGATGAGCTGTTCGACCGTGTCGAGGCGCTGCTCGTCGGCGAGGTGCTTGAAGCCGAAAGCGGAACGGTGGGTGTCGGCCTGCTGCTCCTTGCGGTAGCGGCCGGTGAGGAGGCCGCCGGCGAGGGGGCTGTAGACCAGGGTGCCCATGCCGTAGCGCTCGCAGACCGGCAGTACCTCGCGCTCGATGCCCCGGTTGAGGATCGAGTACGTCGGCTGTTCCGTGCGGAAGCGGGTCAGGCCGCGTCGCTCCGCCACCCACTGCGCCTCGACGATGTCCGACGCGGGGAAGGAGGACGTGCCGATCGCCCTGACCTTGCCTGCGCGCACCAGGTCGGTGAGGGCCGACAGGGTTTCCTCCACCTCCGTGTCCGGGTCGGGGCGGTGGATCTGGAACAGGTCGACGTGGTCGGTCCCGAGGCGGCGCAGGGAGTTCTCCAGCGCTCGGACCAGCCAACGCCTCGAATTGCCGCGCTCGTTGGGGTCGTCGCCCATCGGGAGGTGCGCCTTCGTGGCCAGTACGACGTTGTCGCGGCGGCCCTTCAGCGCCTTGCCGACGATCTCCTCGGACTCGCCGCGCGAGTAGGCGTCGGCGGTGTCCACGAAGTTGATGCCCGCGTCCAACGCCTTGTGGATGATCCGGACGGAGTCGTCGTGGTCCGGGTTGCCGATGGCACCGAACATCATCGCGCCCAGGCAGTAGGGGCTGACCTTGATGCCGGTGCGGCCAAGCGTGCGGTAGTGCATGACTCTCCCCAAATAAGTGGAACAGCGTTCCGGAAAACCATACGGAACGCTGTTCCACTTACGCAAGTGAACCCCTACCTACCGCAGAACTCCCCCACCACCACCGCCCCCGCGTCCCCCGACCAGTCCCCGTTGAAGTTGAACGCCAGCGAGTGGCGGCCGTCCGGCGTCGCCACCACCGCCGAAGACGAGCCGTGGATACCTCCGTCGTGGCCCCAGAGATGGACACCGCAGGGCAGCTTGATGTCGGAGATACCGAGGCCGTAGCGCGTGGTCGGGCTGTCGCCCGCCGGCACCGTCGTCTGCATCTCCTTGAGCTGCTCCGCCGGAAGGAGCTTTCCGCCCAACAGCGCGCCGTAGAAGCGATCCAGGTCGGCGGAGCTGGAGATCATCTCGCCCGCCGACGAGGCCAGCGACGGGTTCAGCTTCGTGACGTCGTACGTCGGACCCGTCGTCTCCTCCGCCAGCTTGCTGTAGGCGTGGCTGCTCGGGCTCGGAACCGTCACCTTCGTGCCGGGGAGCGAAGTCGCCCTCAGGTGCAGGGGGTTGATGATGCGGTCGCGGATCTCCGTCGCGTACGAGTGACCGGTGACCTTCTGGATGACCATCCCGGCGAGCACGTAGTTCGTGTTGGAGTAGTGCCACGACGTGCCCGGCGCGAAGTCCGGCTTGTGGGCCATGGCGATCGCCACCAGGTCGGCCGGGGTCTTCGTGTCGTAACGGTGTTGGAAGAAGCCGTCCTTGAGGAAGTAGGTGCGGCCGAAGTCGTCGTCCTCCGTGTAGTTGTAGATGCCGCTGGTGTGGTTCAGGAGCTGGCGGACGGTGATCCCGCCGCCGTCGTTGCCGTTGCCCTGGACCACGCCCGGCAGCCACTTCTCCACCGTGTCGTCGAGCGACAGGCGGCCCTCCGCCTCCAGTTGGAGCAGCACCGTCGACACGAAGGCCTTAATGATGCTGCCCACCCGGTACCGGTCGTCGGCCGAACGCGGCTTGCCGGTGCGGAGGTTGCCCACACCGGCTGTCGTCGACCAGGTGGTGCCGCCGTCCCGCACGGTGGCCGTCACGCCGGGAACGCCGTCCTGCACGGCCGCCCGGAGTGCCTCCCGGGTCGCCGTGTGGTCCTTGCCGGCGGGCTCCGCCGCCAGCGCGGGCCCCGCCAGTGCGACCGACAGCGCCACCGCCGTCGCACCCATCACTACGGCACGAACTGCCATGTCTTCCCCCTTCGTTGAGCCTGGTTCGGCTCGGTCGGGGGGAGGGACACGGTGGTCGGGAGCGAAGGTTGCTCCGGTGTACGTCAGTTGAGTGAGTTTCAGCCCTTCTTCAGAGTCAGCCCTTCTTGAGGATCAGCTCGGTGTTGCGGTCCTTCGCGTCGCCGCCCAGCGCCGTGCTGGAGCCCGGTGCGTTGTAGGACAGTTCGCGGTAGAGAGCCGCGAGGCCGGTCTGGGTGAGGTCGGAGAAGTCGGTGCGGTGCGGGGCCGCGGACTCGACGAGCGTGGTGAAGACCGAGAGCGTGCCGTCCTTGTTGTCCACCAGCTCGATGACGCGGGCGAGTTGGGGGTAGTCGACGTGCGAGGCGGTGGAGATCTCCCAGAAGCTGCGGCCGTCGGGCGCCGCGTGCGGGGTGATGACGTTGCGGTGGATGTGGCCGTTGACCCAAGCCAGCACGTTCGGGTGGCTGCCGAGCAGGGCGACGACCGCCGAGCCCTCGTAGCGGCGCTCGGTGGGGTGCGCCGGGTCGGGGCGGGTGTTGTCCATCGTCTTGCTGGTGTGGTGGCTGAAGATCACCGCGTACGAGTCCTTGTTGTCGCGCAGTGTCTTGTCCAGCCACCTCAACTGCGTTGCCCCGATGGACCCTTCGTAGTGGCCGCCCGCGTCCGTGGTGTCGAGGCTGATGCCGATCACGTCGTCGGCGATGCGGAACGCGTAGTACTGCGTGCCCGCGTCGACGTTCGCGGAGGAGTAGCCGTGGCCGACCGGGCCGAGGCCCTGGTAGGCCGGGTCGAGGTGGGCCTTGAGGTACTCGGCGGAGGTGTAGGGGGCGCGGTTCTCGTCCGGCGTGATCGAGCGCGCGGAGCGGGCGTGCGCCTTGAGGAAGTCGCGGTAGCCGGTGCCCTTGGGGTCCTTGGCGTCCCGGATCGAGTTCTGCAGCTTCTTCGCCTCGGCCGCGGTCGCGGTCATCAACTTCTTGCCGCCGATGGCGAGTTCGGTGAGGTACGGGTCCGCGTGCGAGCCGAAGCAACCGAGCGGGAGCGCGTCGTGGTTGCCGACCGTGGAGTACCAGGGCAGGTTGAGGCCGGGGCTGCGGACCTCGCGGATCGCAGCGGCCAGGAAGCCCTTGAGGTGCGGGAAGCCGACCTGCTTGTCGCCGTCGCGCAGGGTGGAGTCGGGCTGCCAGTACAGCTTGAGGCCGCTGTTCATGACGCCCTCGTAGTGGCGCGGGTCACCGGTGTTGGGGGTGAACCGGCCGCCGCTCATGATCTTCATGAACCATTCCAGCTCGGACTTCGCGTTGTTGTCCGTGTTGTCGCCGGTGGTCATCACGAAGTGCAGCGGGGAGCCGGTCACCGGGGCGCCGCGCAGCGCGTTGACCCGCTCGACCAGCGAGATCCCGCCCTGTACGGTCAGCGCCTCGTGCGGGCGCCAGGCGTGCTTGTCGGTCGAGCGCAGGTACTCCAGGCGCAGCGGGTGCTGGGTGTCCATCAGGTGCAGGTCGGTGAACTGCACGAACGACGCGAGTGCCGTACGGCGGCCCGCGCGCCCGGACTTGGCGGCGGCGAGGTCGGCG
>NZ_JAWOAI010000409.1:0-9113 GCF_033194735.1 Streptomyces sp. W16 | reverse complement strand
AGCCCGCCCAGCCGGCCAGTGCGGCCCGCAGCGTCTTGCGGCGCTGTGCGAAGGCCGCGTCGACCACCGCGAAGACCTCGCGGCGGGTGGCGGTGGTCTTCGGCGGCTCCGCCCTGCGGGTGAGCGCCACGAGTCCGCTGTCCACGTTCGGTGCGGGCCAGAAGACGGTACGGCCGATGGAGCCCGCCCGCTTGACCTCGGCGTACCAGTTCGCCTTCACGGACGGGACGCCGTACACCTTCGAACCGGGCGGCGCGGCCAGCCGGTCCGCGACCTCCGCCTGGACCATCACCAGCGTGCGCTCGATGGTCGGGAAGTGCTCCAGCATATGCAGCAGGACCGGTACGGCCACGTTGTAGGGCAGGTTGGCGACCAGGGCGGTGGGGGGTGGGCCGGGGAGTTCGGTCACCTGCATCGCGTCGGAGTGGACGAGCGCGAAACGCTCGGCCCGCTCGGGCATGCGGGCGGTTACGGTCGCCGGTAGTGCGCTCGCCAGGGTGTCGTCGATCTCCACTGCTGTGACGCGGTCGGCGACTTCCAGCAGGGCGAGGGTGAGTGAGCCGAGGCCGGGGCCCACCTCCACCACCACGTCGTCGGGGCGGACGTCTGCGGTGCGGACGATGCGGCGGACCGTGTTCGCGTCGATCACGAAGTTCTGGCCGCGTTGTTTTGTGGGGCGTACGCCCAGGGCTGCCGCGAGTTCACGGACTTCGGCGGGGCCCAGGAGGGCGTCGAGGTTGCTGCTCACGTCACCAAGGGTACGGGGCCGTTTTTGGCTGCGGGCTCGTTGTGGCTGGTCGCGCAGTTCCCCGCGCCCCTTCAGGGCGCACACCTCAGCCGTGCAGCCTCGTTCCGCAGTGCGGCCAGGGGCTCGCGCCCCTGCGCACGTACAGTCTCTTCGCTCGGAACGTCTGTTCCTCCGCGCTCGCGTCCTGCGGGCGGCCCGAGCCGCCGAGGCTGTGCCAGGTGTGGGTGTCGAACTGGTAGAGGCCGCCGTAGGTGCCCGAGGGGTCTACGGCGCCGGCGCGGCCTCCGGACTCGCAGGTGGCGAGGCCGTGCCAGTTCAGCTGGTCGGCGCCCTGTACCGAGGTGGGCATCGGTTTGGTGCCGACCTTCACCAGCTGGGGGCTGGGTTCCCGGACCAGTTCCTCGTCGATGCGGCGCGGTTTCTCCTTGACGCCGTTGACCGTGCGCAGGGCGTAGGTGACGCGGCGCAGGCCGGGCCGGCCGGCCCGTTCGACGACCTCCGTGCCCTTGAAGAGGGTGGGGTCGTCGGTGCGTTCCACCTTGAAGGGGATCGCCTCCTCGCGGATCTCGCGGGTGCCGGTGACCCGCAGGACCGTGATGGTCTGGCCGTCGCGCGGGAAGCTCTCGGGCGGGACCGAGGTGGTGTCCTCGCCGTGCAGGCCGACGCCGGCCTCCTGGACGGCCTCGCCGACCGTCGCCGCGTTGGTGCGGATCGTGCGGGCGCGGCCGTCGGCCATGATCGTGACGGTGCGTTCGGTGCGCACGTCGAGGGCGAGTCCGGCGCGGCCGATGGGCTGGGAGCGGGAGGTCGAGACGTAGGCGCCCTCCGCGCGCACGCCGAGTTGTTCGAGTGCGCCGTCGACCGTGCGGGCCGTGGTCCACACCTCGCGCCGTTGCCCGTCGATGGTGAGCCGCACGGGGCGGCCGTAGCGGACCGCTACCTCGTCTCCGCTGGCGAGCTCCGCGTCCCGGCCGGGGGCCACCACGTCGTGCTCGCCGACCTCGACGCCCTGCTGGGCGAGGAGTTCGGTGACGTCGTCGGCGAAGGTGTGCAGGGTGCGTGGCTTGCCGTCGACGCTCAGCTCGATCGCCTTGTCCTTGGCGACGAACGCGGTGGTGCCGCCGGCGAGGAAGGCGACGACCAGCGCCTGCGGGACCAGTCGGCGCACGGTGGCGGCCGTGGAGCCGGTGCGGTCGGCTCTTCGTCTGCGGTCCGCGCGGCCCGGCGCCGCGGTCACCTTCTGGCGCGGGAACAGCGGCTCCGGCGCCTCGTAGGCGGGGCGGTACGTGTCCTCGTACACCGCGGTGGGCCCGTCGGTGTACACATCGGCGCGCACACCGCGGTCGTACGTCTCGTAGGTCTCGTAGTTGCTCACGCCGACACGCTCCAGAAGGCCAGAAGGGTCCGGATCGGGCCACCAGAACCTAGCGGAGCGACCGTCACTCTCCAAAGCGACGCGGCTACTCAGGGTTGTGTTCGAGTGCGTCAATAACCAAAGGCGCGGGCCGTGTTCGCCGCCAGGGCCGACGACAGGGCGTCCTCGTCGATGCCCCGGACGGCCGCCATGGCGCGGACCGTGACCGGAATGAGATAGGGCGCGTTGGGCCGTCCGCGGTACGGAGCGGGGGTGAGGAAGGGGGCGTCCGTTTCCACCAGGACCAGCTCCAGGGGGGCCACGGCGAGCGCGTCGCGCAGGTTCTGGGCGTTCTTGAAGGTGACCGTGCCGGCGAAGGACATGAAGTACCCGGCGCGGGCGCAGAGTTCGGCCATCTCGGCGTCGCCGGAGTAGCAGTGGAAGACGGTCCGCTCGGGGGCGCCCTCCTCCTTGAGGACGCGCAGCACGTCGGCGTGGGCGTCGCGGTCGTGGATGACCAGGGCCTTGCCGTGCCGCTTGGCGATCTCGATGTGCGCGCGGAAGGACAGCTCCTGCGCCGCCTTGCCCACGGGGCCGGTGCGGAAGTAGTCGAGGCCGGTCTCGCCGACGCCCTTGACGTGCGGGAGGCCGGCCAGCCGGTCGATCTCCGCGAGGGCTTCTTCGAGGGCCGTGTCGCCGCCGGGGACCCGGGCGCCCTGCCTCGACCAGCCTCCCCCAGCCCCAGGGGGCTGGGAGGTGCCCCCAGGGTCGCCGTGGACGATGCGCGGGGCTTCGTTCGGGTGCAGGGCGACCGTCGCGTGTACGGCGTCGTAGCGGGCAGCCGTCTCGGCGGCCCAGCGGGAGCCCTTCAGGTCGCAGCCGACCTGCACGACCGTCGTCACACCGACCGAGGCCGCCTTGGCGAGCGCCTCCTCCACCGTGCCCGACTGCATGTCGAGGTGGGTGTGGGAGTCGGCGACAGGCACCCGGAGGGGCTCCGGGAGCGGCGGCGCCGTCTTCTCGCCGGTCTTCTGGCCGGTCTTCTCGACGGTCTTCTCGCTGGAGGCAGGCATGCCCCGATCCTACGAAAGGGGCATGCCCACCCGGTCGCCGGAGGCGGTCAGCTCGCCCTGCGGTGGTGGAAGGGGTGCAGCAGGTCGGACAGGTGCCAGTGGTGTTCCCTGGGCTCCGGCAGCGGGGTCACGGTCTCGTCCGTGGATTCCGTGCCGTCCTCCGCCGCTGCTGCTGCCGCGCGGGGCCGGGGCGCCTGGTACTGCCGCTGCGCCGCGTCCCGTACCGACGACACCTGGCCCGCCCGCATGATGCGCACGACATGCCCGTCACAGTTGAGGCACGCGGGGCGGCTCAGGGGCGACGGCACGACCTGGCCGTCCGCCACGTACATCACGAACTGGTGGCCGTCGGTGTCGACGTGGTGCTCTATCTCGTATGCCTGCTCCCAGCCGTGCCCGCACCGCATGCAGGCGAAGGAGTACGACTCGTTCACCACGGCGGTGGCAGCGCCCCGGAGGCCGGTCTGCCCTGCGATCTCACTCATGCCAGCTCCTGCTTGACTTCCGCTGGACAAGCGCCCCCGCGAGGGGATTCCCCCCGGAATCCCGATGGAGGCGAGGGACGGGTGCGTCCCTCATACCAGTGGACGCCTCCGGCAGGGCGAACGCACCAGACCTGTCGTCTGTTGGAGGCGATTTGGACTTTCCTTGTCGAATCGCCCTTCCGACCCGGTCGGGACTTTGCATTCGGCGACCGCGCTTTGCCCCGCCATGGGGCGCCCGCTCATGGGAGGAGCGCCCTGCTCAGAGGGGATTCCGCCCCAGCTCAAAGGGGATTTCGGACGGGCTCGGTCGGGATTTCGGACAGGCTTCAGAGGGGTTTTTGCGCGGTCTTCGCCGCCACCACGGCATCGAACACCTCGCGCTTGGGAACACCCGCTTCGACCGCGACCGCGGCGATCGCTTCCTTTCGCCGCTCCCCCGCCTCCTCCCGTACCCGCACCCGCCGCACCAGTTCGTCCGCGTCGAGTTCCTCGGCCTGCTCCGGGGCGCCCTCGACGACGACGGTGATCTCCCCTCTCACACCCTCCGCGGCCCACTCGGCCAGCTCACCGACCGGGCCGCGCTTGATCTCCTCGTACGTCTTCGTCAGCTCCCGGCACACCGCGGCCCGCCGCTCGGCGCCGAACGCCTCCGCCATCGCGGCGAGGGTGTCGTCGAGCCGGTGCGGCGCCTCGAAGTAGACGAGGGTCCGCCGCTCACCGGCCACCTCCCGCAGCCGCGACAGCCGCTCGCCGGCCTTGCGCGGCAGGAACCCCTCGAAGCAGAACCGGTCCACCGGCAGCCCCGACAGCGCGAGCGCGGTGAGCACGGCGGACGGCCCCGGTACGGCGGTCACCTTGATGTCCTTCTCCACGGCGGCGACGACCAGCCGGTACCCCGGGTCGGACACGGACGGCATCCCCGCGTCGGTCACCAGCAGCACCCGCGCACCGCCCACCAGCGCCTCGACCAGCTCGGGCGTCCGCGCGGACTCGTTGCCCTCGAAGTACGACACGACCCGCCCCTTGGGCTGCACGCCGAGCGCCTGGGTCAGCCGGCGCAGCCGCCGGGTGTCCTCGGCGGCGACCACATCGGCCCCGGCCAGCTCCTCGGCGAGCCGGGGAGGGGCGTCCTGAATGTCGCCGATGGGGGTGCCCGCCAAAACAAGGGTTCCAGTCACGTTCCCATCCTCGCAGGGCCGACAGATCCGGACGCATCCGGACCGAGACTGCCCATGCACGGGACTCACACAGCGCTGTTCCCTACGATGGCGCGGTGACCAGTACCGCGTCCTCCACGGACACCCGGCAGGGCCAGGCCCCTCAAGAGCAGCCGCCGTCGTGGCAACAGCGGCTGCGCCGTTTCGGCTACACGGCGGGGCCCAGAAGCGACGTACGGGAGCGGCTGACGCCGCCGTACGCGGAGCCCAACCCCCGGCTGTGGGCGACGCTCGGCCTGTCGCCGACGCTCGTCGACCGCATCACCCGCTGGTCGGGCTGGGGCGGCCCGCTGCTGGTCACGCTGATGGCCAGCGTGATGCGCTTCTACCACCTGGGCAGCCCGAAGGCGGTGATATTCGACGAGACGTACTACGCCAAGGACGCGTGGGCGCTCGTCCACCGCGGCTTCGAGGTCAACTGGGACAAGAACGCCAACGACCTCATCCTGAAGACCGGCGGTCACGTCGGCATCCCGACGGACGCGGCCTACGTCGTGCACCCGCCGGTCGGCAAGTACGTCATCGGCATCGGCGAGCTGATCTTCGGCTTCAACCCGTTCGGCTGGCGCTTCATGACGGCGCTGCTCGGCACGCTGGCCGTGCTGATGCTGTGCCGCATCGGCCGCCGGCTGTTCCGCTCCACCTTCCTGGGCTGTGTCGCCGGCGTCATGATGTCGCTGGACGGCCTGGCCTTCGTGATGGCCCGCACCTCGCTGCTCGACGGCGTGCTGATGTTCTTCGTGGTGGGCGCGTTCGGCTGTCTGCTGATCGACAGGGACCGGGCCAGGGAGAAACTCGCGGCGGCACTGCCGGTCGACGCCGACGGCCGGGCCCGCCCCGACGCCCTCATCGCCGACTACCTGTACCTCGGCCGACGCCCCTGGCGCTGGATGGCGGGCCTGCTCCTCGGCCTCGCGATCGGCACCAAGTGGAACGGCCTCTACATCACGGCCTTCTTCGTCGTGCTGACGCTGCTGTGGGACGTCGGCTCCCGCAAGGTCGCGGGCGCCCGCAACGCGTACGTCGCCGTCCTCAAGTACGACCTCGGCCTGGCTTTCCTGGCCACCGTCCCGGTCGCCGTCGCCGTCTACCTGACCTCCTGGCTCGGCTGGATCCTCTCCCCCGCCAACGGCACCGGCGGCTACTTCCGCAACTGGGCCGCGACCGAGGGCCAGGGCGGCACCTGGAGCCACGTCCTGCCGGACTGGCTGCGCAGCCTGTGGCACTACGAGCACGAGGTCTACGAGTTCAACGTCGGCCTGCACTCGCCGCACACGTACATGTCCAACCCCTGGAGCTGGCTGGTCGACGGCCGCCCGGTCTCCTACTTCTACGAGTCCCCCTCGCCCGGCGCGGACGGCTGCCCGGTGAACGCCGGCGACAAGTGCGCCCGCGAGGTCCTCGCCATCGGCACCCCGCTGCTGTGGTGGGCCGCCTGCTTCGCGCTCCTGTACGTCCTGTGGCGCTGGGCGTTCCGCCGCGACTGGCGCGCCGGCGCGATCGCCTGCGGTGTCGCGGCCGGCTACCTCCCCTGGTTCCTGTACCAGGACCGCACGATCTTCTTCTTCTACTCCATCGTCTTCCTCCCGTTCCTGTGCCTGGCGGTCGCGATGCTGATCGGCGCGATCATCGGCCCACCGGGCTCCAGCGACACCCGCCGGGTCACGGGCGCGGTCGGTGCGGGTGTGCTGGTCCTGCTGATCACGTGGAACTTCATCTACTTCTGGCCGCTGTATACGGGGACGTCGATTCCTATTGATCAGTGGCGGTCTCGGATGTGGCTGGATACGTGGGTGTAGGTGGGTGGACGTGGTGAGGGGGCGTGGCAAATTGCCGCGTCCCCTTGGGCGTTGTTGGGCGTTGGCGGGTGTCGTTGGTGACCTTCGGACGGGCCGAGGGCGGTCCGGCCCTGGGCGCCGTCAGGCTTACAGCGGGCTGGATGTAGCTGGTCTGACGAGGCAGTTGGATTGCCATCGCATCTCTTGGGAGACATCTGGGGACTACTGCGCCTTGAGGCGTATCAGCCACTGTTCGGCCGTCTGATGCTGTCGAGCAGTCTTGCGGTGCGCAGGGTGCTGGGGTGGTCCTCACCCAACACCCGCCGCCGGGCCAGGGTGTCCTCACCCAACTCCAACGCCTCCTCCACCCGACCCACATCCGCCAGATGAGCCGCCAAGTTAGACGCGGCAATCAGCGTGTCGGGGTGGTCCTCACCCAACACCCGCCGCCGCCGGGCCAGGGTCCCCTCACCCAGCTCCACCGCCTCCTCCACCCGACCCACATCCGCCAGCCGATTCGCGAGGTTGGACGCGGCAATCAAGGTGTTGGGGTGGTCCTCACCCAACACCCGCCGCTGCCCGGCCAGAGTGTCCTCACCCAGCTCCACCGCCTCCTCCACCCGACCCACATCCGCCAGATGAGCCGCCAGGTTGGACGCGGCAATCAAGGTGTCGGGGTGGTCCTCACCCAACACCCGCCGCCGGGCAAGAGTGTCCTCACCCAGCTCCACCGCCTCCTCCACCCGACCCACATCCGCCAGCCGGATCGCGAGGTTGGACGCGGTGATCAAGGTGTTGGGGTGGTCCTCACCCAACACCCGCCGCTGCCCGGCCAGAGTGCCCTCACCCAACACCACCGCCTCCTCCACCCGACCCACATCCGCCAGCCGATTCGCGAGGTTGGACGCGGCAATCAAGGTGTTGGGGTGGTCCTCACCCAACACCCGCCGCCGCCGGGCCAGAGTGCCCTCACCCAACACCACCGCCTCCTCCACCCGACCCACATCCGCCAGCCGGATCGCGAGGTTGGACGCGGCAATCAGGGTCTCGGGGTCGTCCTCACCCAGCACCCGCCGCCGGTCGAACAGGTCCTGATGCAGTGCAAGGGCACGCTCATGATCACCGACGGCGGCGAATGTCATGGCCAAGTAGTTGACGACCCACCAGGTGTGAGCGTGATCAGGGCCCAGCAGGGCGTTCCAGGCTTGGTGGAGGTCTTCGAGGCGGGGCAGGATCGCTGGTGCGTTGCCACGCTCCAGGAGGTAGAGGCATGCTTCGCATGCGGCGAAGCGGGCGGCTGCGGTGACCAGGTCGGCGGGGTCGATGGTCAGCAGGTGGGGCAGAAGGTCGGGCCAGCGAGGCCAGGACGCAGGATCCTCCGCCTTGCCGGGGAACGCCGCAGCAAGCAAGACGCTGGCGTTACGCGCCGCTGTGGCGCGCTCCTCGGCGGTGAGCTGGTCTCTAAGGATGGCCTGCGTCAGACGGTGCAGGTGCAGGCTCCCGCCCGCCACCCGGCCCAGCCCATGCTGATGCAGCCCCGACAGGACACGGCTTCTGGTGCGCCAGTCCGCCACTACCCGGCCCACGGACGACTCCTCGTCAGCTTCTTCCCAGGTGGCGGTGGGCAGGGCAAAGGGTTCCGGGGCCAGCAGCGCACACGCGTTCAATACCTCGGCCGCCTCCGGTTCCTGCTCCCGCAGCCGTTGCATACTCAGCCGGATCTGCGCAGCCAGCGACCACCGATAATCCCGCGGCCTACCCTCATCGGTCACCGCGCTGGCATTGGCGGCAAGCAACTCCAGATACTCGTCCACGGCCGTCGTCGTCAGCACCGCAGCAGCCTGGACCAGTGCGAGCGGCAGGTCATCAAGCGCCTCCGCCAGCCGCCCCGCATCCGCCTCCGCCAACCACGGCGTCCGCCGGCGCAGCAGATCGATCGACTCCCGCCGCGCCAGCACATCAACGTCCAACGGCCCAGCCACACCGTGCCAGTCCGGGTTACGAGAGGTGATCAGCACATGCCCCGCCCCGGACGGCACAAAGTCCGCCAGCACCGCAGGATCCTCCGCGTTGTCGAAGACGACCAGCCAGCGCGACCGCGACCCCAACTCATGCCCCAGCGCCCGCACCGCCTCCTCCAGGGGCGTATCCGGCTGCGCAGCCCCCGTCTCAACCGCGAGCAAAGCCAACTGCCCCGGAATCAGCGCCGGATCCTCCGCCCGCACCCACCACACCAGCTCGTACTCTCCGCAGAACCGGTACGCGTACTCGGCAGCCAGCTGCGTCTTGCCCACACCCCCACGGCCATCCAGCGCCACCACCGCCACCGGACGACCACCCGCCAGCCGCGACCGCACCTCCACCAACAGCGCATCCCGGCCCACGAACCCCGCATTGCGCGCCGGCACGTTCCACACCCGCGGCAACGTGCCCGGCAGCCGCGGCCCGCTCGCCCCCA
>NZ_JAWOAI010000408.1:0-9115 GCF_033194735.1 Streptomyces sp. W16 | reverse complement strand
CGAGGACGCGCAGCCGCTCGTCACTGGCGTGGCCCCGTCGCCCGACTTCGCGGACGGGCCCGCCGAGACCTCGTCCAGCGTGTTCACCGACTTCGCCCCGGCGCTCGGCGAATCGTTCGCACGCGCGCGTGCGGGCGGTCGCGAGCTGTACGGCTTCGCCAACCACGAACTGGTCACCAGCTACCTCGGTACGTCGACCGGGCTGCGCCTGCGCCACGACCAGCCCAACGGGACCCTGGAGCTGAACGCCAAGTCCCCGGACCGTACGCGCTCGGCCTGGGCCGGCCTCTCGACCCGGGACTTCAAGGACGTCGACCCGGCGGCCCTGGACGCCGAGTTGGCCGTACAACTGGGCTGGGCCGAGCGGAAGATCGAACTGCCCGCCGGACGGTACGAGACGCTGCTGCCGCCGACCGCGGTCGCGGACCTGCTGATCTACCAGATGTGGTCGGCGTCGGGCCGGGACGCGGTCGAGGGGCGCACGGTGTTCTCCAAGCCGGGCGGCGGCACCCGTGTCGGCGAGAGGCTCACCGAGCTGCCCCTGTCGCTGCGCAGCGATCCGAACGAACCGGGCCTGGAATCCGCCCCGTTCGTGCTCGCGCACAGCTCCGGGGGCGACCAGTCGGTGTTCGACAACGGGCTGCCGCTGACCGCCACCGACTGGGTGCGCGAGGGCGAGCTGCAGCACCTGCTGACCAGTCGGCACAGCGCGGGGCTGACCGGGCTGCCGGTCGCGCCGTCGATCGACAACCTGATCCTCAGCGGGGGCGAGGACCGCTCCCTGGAGGAGATGGTCGCGAACACCGAGCGCGGGCTGCTGCTGACCTGCCTCTGGTACATCCGCGAGGTCGACCCGGCGACGCTGCTGCTCACGGGGCTGACCCGGGACGGCGTGTACCTCGTCGAGAACGGCGAGGTGGCGGGCGAGGTGAACAACTTCCGGTTCAACGAGTCGCCGGTGGATCTGCTGGGGCGGGCGACCGAGGCCGGGCGGACGGAAAAGACGCTGCCGAGGGAATGGAGCGACTGGTTCACTAGGGCTGCGATGCCCGCGCTGCGGGTGCCGGACTTCAATATGAGCTCTGTCAGTCAGGGCGTATAACCTCGTACCTGATCCACGAGACCATCCCAAGGAGATACGAGAACCGTGACGGACATCGTCGACGAACTGCAGTGGCGGGGGCTCATCGCCCTCTCCACTGACGAGGACGCATTGCGCAAGGCGTTCGCGGACGGTCCCGTCACGTTCTATTGCGGTTTCGACCCGACCGCGCCCAGCCTGCACCTCGGCAACCTCGTGCAGATCCTGACGATGCGCCGGATCCAGCAGGCGGGCAACCGTCCGCTGGGCCTGGTCGGCGGTGCCACGGGCCTGATCGGCGACCCGAAGCCGAACGCGGAGCGGACGCTGAACTCGCCGGACGTCGTGGCCCAGTGGGTCGAGCGGCTGCGCGCGCAGATCGCCCCGCTGCTGGACTTCGAGGGCCCGCACGCCGCGATCATGGTCAACAACCTGGACTGGACCCAGGGCCTGTCGGCCATCGAGTTCCTGAGGGACATCGGCAAGCACTTCCGGGTCAACAAGATGATCGCGAAGGAGGCCGTCTCCCGGCGGCTCAACTCCGACGCGGGCATCAGCTACACCGAGTTCAGCTACCAGATCCTCCAGGGCATGGACTTCCTGGAGCTGTACCGCAGGCACGGCTGCACGCTCCAGACCGGCGGCAGCGACCAGTGGGGCAACCTCACCTCGGGCACCGACCTGATCCACCGGGTCGACCCGGAGGCCGAGGTGCACGCGCTGGGCACGCCGCTGATCACCAAGGCCGACGGCACCAAGTTCGGCAAGACGGAGTCCGGCACGGTCTGGCTCGACCCCGAGATGACCACGCCGTACGCCTTCTTCCAGTTCTGGCTGAACGCGGACGACCGGGACGTCTCCAAGTTCCTGCGCATCTTCAGCTTCAAGTCCCACGAGGAGATCGAGGAGCTGGAGCGGCAGACCGAGGAGCGCCCGCAGGCCCGCGCCGCCCAGCGCGCGCTCGCCGAGGAGCTGACGACGCTGGTGCACGGCGCCGAGCAGACGGCCGCCGTGACGGCCGCGTCCAAGGCCCTCTTCGGGCAGGGCGAGCTGGCGGAGCTCGACGAGAAGACGCTCGCCGCGTCCCTCTCCGAGGTGCCGCACGTCCAGGTCGCCGAACTCGGCCTCGTCGTCGACCTGTTCGCCGAGGTGGGGCTGGTGGCGAGCAAGTCCGCGGCGCGGCGGACCGTGAAGGAGGGCGGGGCCTACGTGAACAACGTGAAGGTCGCCGCGGAGGACGCCGTGCCGGCGAAGGAAGATCTGCTGCACGGGCGGTGGCTGGTGCTTCGGCGGGGCAAGAAGAATCTTGCCGCCGTTGAGGTGACTGGAGCGTAAGCGCCATAGGGGCGTGGGGTTCGTTGCGGGCCGCGGGTTTCGTCGTGGCTGGTCGCGCAGTTCCCCGCGCCCCTACGGGGCACGCTGTCCCTCAAGCTCTCTGTTTGTTCTTGCCGATGGTCGCCATGTACGCCATGTCGACCACGAAGACGATGATGACCGCGGCGACGAGCTGGAACGCGTGGCGGCTCCAGTCGATGCCGCTGGTCGCGTCGACGCCGGCCGCTCGGGCGATCGCGTTACCCACGATGGCGCCGAGAATGCCGCAGATGGTGGTCAGCCAGAGCGGACTGTGCTGCTTGCCCGGGATGATCGCCTTGGCGATCAGGCCCAGCACGAATCCCACGATGATCGCCCACAACCAGCCCATGGCTGCCTCCTTGTACGGCTCTACGTGAGCATTACGCCAAGTGTGGGCCCGGTCGCCGTACGCCGCATGTCGGGTACGGCCGTACGTGGTACGTCGCAGATCGCTCGCCCGAGCCCGGGGTGCCCCGGTCTCGAAGGCGGCGCAGGCGCGGCGTAACGTGGGACGTGTCGGGGCCCGGTTCCCGGATCGGGTGTGAACCGGGGTTGCGGGCCGGGGAGAGTCCGATGCGGGCGGATGGTGGAATGTGATGCGGAAGCTGCACGGCGAAGGCAACGCCCAGGTGTTCCGGATCACCGGAGCCCGCACGGGACTCGCGGAGGATGTCCGCGGTCGGCAGCGCCGGTACGTCATCTCGATGTCGATCCGTACGGTGGCGGTGATTCTCACCTGTTCCCTGTGGAACGTCGAACGGCACGTCGCGATCGTCGCGTTGGTGCTCGGTGTGCTCCTCCCCTATGTCTCCGTGGTGATCGCGAATGCCGGGCGGGAGAACGCGCCCGGTCTGCCGTCGACGTTCGTCACCGCGCCACTGCGGCCGATGATCACACCGCCGCGGTCGGACGAGGCGGTCGCGGAACCCGTCCCGGAAGACGTCGTGCCCGAGCCGACGAGCGGTGCGCGGGGCGAACCGTAGGGCCGGTCGTGACCATGGCGAACGTGCCATAAACGGAAGTCGGCTCCGCACCAAGCTCAAGAAAAGCTCAGATCAATCATGTTGTTCCGGTGCCGAGCGACCGGTTACCCGTGACATACTTCGTACGCGCTCCGCATCCCCCGTCGGAGCGACAGACCGACGCCGGGCAGCTCCCCCCGTGGCTGCTCGGCGTCGCCTTTTCAGCGCATCTGTGAGACGAATTCCGTGAGTTCCCGTGAGTGACGAGACGCCGATCTGCTCCGCGAAGAGCTGCCGCGCCGACGCCGTGTGGGTGCTCGCGTGGAACAACCCGAAGATCCACACGCCGGAGCGGCGCAAGACGTGGCTCGCGTGCGAGGAGCATCGCGAGCATCTGTCCCAGTTCCTCGGTGTGCGGGGGTTCCTGAAGGACGTCGTCAAGTTCGAGGACTGGGAAGCGCCCGAAATCCCGTAGCGCCTCTTCGCCTACGACGGCTGCTCAGCCGCCGATCGCCGACATCGGTCGGTCCGGCTGGAGGAACGACGGGTCATCCAGGCCCGAGCCGGCCTTCTTGCCCCACATCGCCTGGCGCCAGATGCGGGCTATCTCCTCGTCCGGGGCGGCGGAGCGCAGGGCGGCGCGGAGGTCGGTCTCCTCGCGGGCGAACAGGCAGTTGCGTATCTGGCCGTCGGCGGTGAGGCGGGTGCGGTCGCAGGCTCCGCAGAACGGGCGGGTGACCGAGGCGATGACGCCCACGCGGTGCGGGCCGCCGTCCACGATCCAGCGCTCGGCCGGGGCCGAGCCGCGCTCGTCCGTGCCTTCGGGGGTCAGCTCGAAGCGGGTGCGGAGGGAGGCGAGGATGTCGCCGGCAGTGACCATGCCTTCGCGCTTCCAGCCGTGCTGGGCGTCCAGGGGCATCTGCTCGATGAAGCGCAGTTCGTAGTCGTGCGCCACGGCCCAGGCCAGCAGGTCCGGGGCCTCGTCCGCGTTGAGTCCCGGCATCAGCACCGAGTTGATCTTCACCGGAGTCAGGCCCGCGTCGTGGGCGGCTTCCAGGCCGGCGAGGACGTCCTTGAGGCGGTCGCGGCGGGTGAGGGTCTTGAAGACGTCCGGGCGCAGGGTGTCCAGGGAGACGTTGACCCGGTCCAGGCCCGCCTTCTTCAGGGCGGTCGCCGTGCGCTTGAGACCGATGCCGTTGGTCGTGAGGGACATCCGGGGGCGAGGCTCCAGGGCCGAGACCCGCTCGACGATGCCGACCAGGCCGGGGCGCAGCAGGGGCTCACCGCCGGTGAAGCGGACCTCCTCGATACCGAGGGAGGTGACCGCGATGTCGATCAGGCGGACGATCTCGTCGTCCGTGAGGAGGTCGGGCTTCGCCAGCCACTGCAGGCCCTCCTCGGGCATGCAGTACGTACACCGGAGGTTGCACCGGTCGGTCAGCGAAACCCTCAGGTCGGTGGCCACTCGGCCATAGGTGTCGATGAGCACGTGGGCCTCCTCCCTCGATTCGGATCGCATGTTTTCCGACACCTGCGAGCCTACGCGACACCTCTGACAACGAGAGCGGCCCGATCCCACGAGGTACGACGGGGCCGCGTCGTAGGGATCTACGACGCGGCCGTCGGCGTGGGTGGCTCAGTGGGCTCCGGTGCCGGTCAGGGACCGTACCTCCAGCTCCGCGTACTTGCCGGTGTCGGGCTTCTCCTTGGAGAGGACCGTGCCGAGCCAGCCCAGCAGGAAGCCGACCGGGATGGAGATGATGCCGGGGTTCTCCAGGGGGAACCAGTGGAAGTCGACGTCCGGGAACATCGAGGCGGGTTTGCCGGAGACGACCGGCGAGAACAGGACCAGGCCGACCGCGGTGACGAGGCCGCCGTAGATCGACCACAGGGCTCCGGAGGTGGTGAACCGCTTCCAGAAGAGGCTGTAGAGGATCGTCGGGAGGTTGGCGGAGGCGGCGACCGCGAAGGCGAGGGCGACCAGGCCGGCGACGTTCAGGTCGCGGGCGAGGGCACCGAGGAGGATGGAGACGGCGCCGATGCCGACCGTGGCGTACCGGGCGGCTGCCATCTCCTGCTTCTCCGTCGCCTGTCCCCGCTTGATGACGTTGGCGTAGATGTCGTGGGCGAACGAGGAGGACGAGGCCAGGGTGAGGCCGGCGACGACCGCGAGGATCGTGGCGAAGGCGACCGCCGAGATGCTGGCCAGGAGGATGGCGCCCCAGTTGGAGTCGACTCCGCCCAGATGGAGGGCCAGGAGGGGGGCCGCCGTGTTGCCCGCCTTGTTGGAGGCGATGATCTCGTCAGGTTTGATCAGTGCCGCGGCGCCGAAGCCGAGGGCCAGGGTCATCAGGTAGAAGGCGCCGATGAGGCCGATGGCCCAGTTGACCGACTTACGGGCGGCCTTGGCGGTGGGCACCGTGTAGAAGCGGATCAGGATGTGGGGCAGGCCCGCGGTGCCGAGGACCAGGGCGATGCCCAGGGAGATGAAGTCCAGCTTGGTCGTGCCGGTGGCACCGTACTTGAGGCCGGGGTTCAGGAAGGCGGAGCCCTTGCCGCTGTTGTCGGCGGCCTTGCCGAGCAGGTCGGAGACGTTGAAGTTGAACTTCAGCAGGACCAGGAAGGTGAGCAGCAGGGCGCCGGCGATGAGCAGGCAGGCCTTGACCATCTGGACCCAGGTGGTGCCCTTCATGCCGCCGATGGTGACATACACGATCATCAGGACGCCGACCAGGGCGACGATGCCGATCTTGCCCGCGTCGGTGGTGATGCCGAGGAGCAGGGAGACCAGGACGCCCGCGCCGGCCATCTGCGCCAGCAGGTAGAAGATCGACACCACGATGGTGGAGGTGCCGGCCGCCGTGCGGACCGGGCGCTGGCGCATCCGGTAGGCGAGGACGTCGCCCATGGTGTAGCGGCCGGAGTTGCGCAGTGGTTCGGCCACCAGAAGCAGGGCGACCAGCCAGGCGACCAGGAAGCCGATGGAGTACAGGAAGCCGTCGTAGCCGAAGAGGGCGATGGCGCCGGCGATGCCGAGGAAGGACGCGGCGGACATGTAGTCGCCGGAGACGGCCAGGCCGTTCTGGAAGGCGGTGAACTGCCGGCCGCCGGCGTAGAAGTCGGCGGCGCTCTTGGTCTGCCGCCCTGCCCAGACGGTGATGACGAGCGTCGCGGCGACGAAGATTGCGAACAGGGTGATGATCAGCGGCCGGTGCTGGCTCGCCTCGCCGGCGGCCAGGGTGATCGCGGGGCTCATGCGCCGCCCTCCATCCGGGACTTGATGGCCTCACCCTTGGGGTCGAGCTTCGCGGCGGAGTACCGCGCGTACCACCAGGCGATGAGGAACGTGGTGAGGAACTGGCCGAGGCCCAGGACCAGGGCGATGTTGATGTTGCCGACGACCTTGGTGTCCATGAAGTCGTCCGCGTAGTTGCACAGCAGGACGTACAGGAGGTACCAGGCGATGAAGGCGACGGTCAGCGGGAAGGCGAAGGAGCGGTGGGCGCGGCGCAGTTCGGCGAACTCCGCGCTCTCCTGGACCTGTTCGAACTCCTCGGTACTGGGGAGTTTGCGTTCGGCTTTCGAGGGTGGTGGTGTCTCGGTGGCCACGGTGTCTCCTCGCGTTGCGGACATGCTGGTTGCGACCTCACGAACCTATGGATCACGCCACCAGGAGTGATCGAGTGACTTCCCTGCGCGATATCGCGGGGTCCTCGATCCTGCTGGCGCTTCCTGCCCAAGGGCACGGCGCCACGCGTGGACCGGTTCAACTCCTTTGACTTCTTTCAGGACTCGCCTTTGGGAAGTCATTGCTGGCCAGCCCTCGCGGGAGATAACTTCAGCTGGCACCACTCGTCATGTACCTGCCCGAACGCCACCACGTCTCGGGCCATTTCGTTTCCGGATGATGTGGAGATCCCATGGCTCATCTGCGCCCCAGACACCGGCTCGCCCTCGCCGTACCGGTTGTCCTGTCGCTGACCGCCTCGCTCGGTTTCCTCCCGTCGGCGGCTTCGGCGGTCCCGATCACGGAGACCACCACGCAGGCCGCCGACGCGCCCAACCTTGCGTATGTGGTCAACACTCGACTGGACCACCGGACGATCGACACGGTCAAGAAGGCGATCAATGCGGCCGGCGGCACCATCGTGGTGACGTACGAGAAGATCGGCGTGATCGTCGTGCACTCGGCGAACCCCGACTTCGGGATGATCATCCGCAAGGTGCCCGGTGTGCAGTCGGCCGGTGCCACGCGCACCGCGCCGCTGAGCCCCGCCACGACGACGGACGAGGGCGCGGTGCAGTACCTCTCCAAGGAGCAGGCCGCGAAGACGGCGAAGGCGTCCGCCGCGGCCGGTGACAGCGAGCCCCTAGAAGCCGACCAGTGGGACCTGCCCGCGATCGGTGCCGACAAGGCCGCGAAGATCAACCCGGGCAGCAAGAGCGTGACGGTCGCCGTGATCGACGTCGGCGTCGACGACACCCACCCGGACATCGCCCCGAACTTCTCCCCCTCGCAGTCCGCGAACTGCGTGGGCGGCAAGGCGGACACCACGTACGGCTCCTGGCGTCCCGTGGACTCCGTCCACTACCACGGCACGCATGTCGCGGGTGAGATCGCCGCCGCCCGCAACGGCATCGGCGTGGCGGGGGTCGCGCCGGGTGTGAAGGTCGCCGGGATCACGGTGGCGGAGCCGGACTCAAGCCAGTTGTTCTACCCGGAGAGCGTGGTCTGCGCGTTCGTGTTCGCCGCGGATCACGGCGTGGAGATCACCAACAACAGCTACTACGTTGATCCTTGGCTGTACAACTGCATGGACGACCCCGATCAACGTGCCATCGTCGACGCGGTCAACAGGGCCCAGCTGTACGCCCAGAGCAAGGGCACGCTCAATGTCGCCGCGGCCGGCAACTCCAACGACGACCTCGACTCCGAAGCCCTGGTCGACGCCTCCAGCCCCGACGACTCGACCGCGACGACCCGTACGGTCGACCCGCACGAGTGCTTCGACGTGCCGACCCAGCTGCCGGGTGTCGTCACGGTGAGCTCGGTCGGCGTCACCAAGGCCAAGTCGTACTTCTCCAGCTACGGCAAGGGCGTGATCGACGTGTCGGCGCCGGGCGGGGACGTCCGGCAGCCCGCGAACACGCCGTCGAAGGACGGCCGCATTCTGTCCACGCTGCCGAACAACACGTACGGCTACCTCCAGGGCACGTCGATGGCGACCCCGCACGTGGCCGCCGTGGCCGCGCTGCTGAAGTCCACGCACCCGCACGCCTCTCCGGCCCAGTTGCAGGCGCTGCTGAAGGCCGAGGCCGACAACCCGGGCTGCCCGACCACCGTGTACGACACCAACGGCGACGGCATCGCGGACGCGACCTGCGTGGGCGGCAAGCGTGTCAACGGCTTCTACGGGTTCGGCATCGTCAACGCGCTGCGGGCGGTCAAGTAGCCCGTACCTGTTCTCTGTTGATGTTGATGCGGGCCGGGCGGATCTCCGCCCGGCCCGTTCATGTCCGCATCGCCACCACAGATATATTGATTGAATCAATACTGCATAGTGCAGTCATGACTGACATCGACATGGCGTGGTCAGCACTGGGTGGCGATCCCGCCCTCGTCTCGCGAGTCTCGATCGTCGCGCGCCAAGGGGCGCTCGAAGCGCGGCTTCCCGTACGGGAGTTGGCGCGGGCCTGCGTGGGAGCGTGCGCGCTG
>NZ_JAWOAI010000407.1:0-9137 GCF_033194735.1 Streptomyces sp. W16 | reverse complement strand
CCGTACGCCGTCGCGGCGCCGTTCCAGCAGTTCCGCGCCCGCGGCCCGTTCGATCGCGGCGATCTGCCGGGACACCGCCGACTGGGTGTAGCCCAGTGACGCGGCGGCGGCCGTGAAGGTCCCCTGTTCGGCGACCGCGCGGAAGACGCGCAACGCGGTGAGTGACACATCCGTGAAGTCCATGACGATTGCGCATACTAGCGGTGCGTAACTCTCGTTGGACGCATGGACGTGATGGTTCCTACCGTGGCAGACATGAACGTTCCGCGCATCGCCCTCGTCACGGGCGCCAACCAGGGACTCGGCCGCGCCCTCGTCGAGGGACTGGCGGCCCGTATGGGCCCCGACGACACTGTTCTGCTCACCGGCCGCGACGAGCGGCGGGTCACCGACGCGGCCCGCGAGGTGGCCGGCCTGCCCGGCACGCGCAGCCGGGTGGAGGGCCGGGTCCTCGACGTCACCGACACCGACGCCATCGCCCACCTCTCCGACGAGCTCCGGCAGCGCCACGGCGGGGTCGACGTCGTGATCTCCAACGCGGTGACCCGAATGCTCCCCGGGGAGTCGCAGGCCGAGCGCGCCGACGAGTTCATCGACGTCTCCAACACGGCCACCCACGCGATGCTGCGCTCCTTCGGCCCGGTGCTGCGCCCGGGCGGCCGGTTCCTCGTGGTGGCCAGCAGCCTCGGCACCCTCGGCCATCTCGACCCCTCTCTGCACGACCTGTTCGAGGGCGCGAGCCTGGACCAGGTCGAGTACGCCGTCGAGTCCTGGCGCGACGCCGTCCACCACCGGACCACGGCCGAGGCGGGCTGGCCGCTCTGGCTGAACGTGCCCTCGAAGGTGGCCCAGGTCGCCGCTGTCCGCGCGGTCGCCGCCGAACGCCGTCAGGACGACCTCACGAGCGACACCCTGATCGCGTCCGTGTGCCCCGGCATGGTGGACACGGCCACCTCCCGCCCCTGGTTCGACGACTTCAGCCAGGCCAAGTCACCCGCCGAGGCCGCTGCCGCCGTGCTCGACCTCGTCTTCGCCGAACGGGTCGATCCCGCGCTCCACGGCGAGCTGGTGCGCTTCGGCGCCGCCCTGGACTGGCACTCCGGCAAACCGCTGGTCGAGCAGGACCTGAAGCTCACCCCCTGACGGCGGCACAACCAGCACAGCGCAGCACGACACAGCAAGGATTTCGTCGGCGCGGGCCGGTGCCCGGCGCTCACCCCAGTCCGGGCAGGCTCCGCAACTCCCCTATCCGCAGCAGCCGCGCCAGGAGCAGAAACAGCACGGCCATCGCCGTACCGCCCGCCGCCAGCGAGAGCGCCGGTGCCCAACTGCCCGCTGTCAGGCCCTCGTTGCAGACGCGGGCCAGCAGCCACCCGGCACCTCCGGCGACTGTCGCGGCCACGGTCAGTTTCGCGTAGGTGCGACAGATCCGCCGTCCGTCGAGCAGTCCCCGCGTACGGCGCCGCAGGCGCAGCGCGGTCAGCAGCAGACCGATCCCGTACGACAGGGCGTAGGCGCCGGCCATCCCCGTGACCGCCCAGCGCGCGGGCAGCAGGAAGTGGCAGGCCACGGCGAGCACGATGTTGATGCCCGAGATCAACAGCGCCATCCGGAACGGGGTTCGGGTGTCCTCGAAGGCGTAGAAGCCGCGCAGCAGGAGGTATTGGGCGGAGAAGGGGATCAGTCCGAGGCCGAAGGCCTGCAGCATGTGGCCCAGGGGGACGGTGGCCGCGGCGTCGGCGGAGCCGTGGGCGAACAGCAGTTGGGCCGTCTGCGGGCCGAAGGCGAGGAAGAAGAAGGCGGCCGGGACGATGACGACACCGCTGACCCGCAGTGCGCGGGACAGATCGGCGCGCAGGTCGTCGAGGCGGTGTTCGGTCGCCGCCCGGCTCATGCGCGGGAGCAGCGCGGTCACCAGGGAGACGGTGACGATCGACTGGGGCAGCATCCAGATCTGCTGGGCGTAGCTGTAGGCGGTGTAGCCGACGCCGTCGCGGGGCCGGGCCGCGTCGGCGGCGGAGGCCAGACGGGTCACCACCGTGCTCGCCGCCAGGTTGGTCAGCACGAACAGCAGTGTCCAGCGGGCCGCGTTGACGCTCTTGCGCAACCCGGTGCCGCGCCAGTCGAAGCGCGGCCGGAACCGGAAGCCGGCCGCCAGCGCGTAGGGGATCAGGGCGAGTGCCTGCACGGCGAGGGCGAGTGTGGTTCCGATGCCGAGCAGCCGGACCTGGGCGCCCGTGATGTCCGACACCTGTTCCGGCGCGGTCAGCAGGCCCAGGTAGAGGCCGAACATGGCGATCAGGACGACGTTGTTGAGGACCGGGGTCCACATCATCGCGCCGAACCGGTTCCGGGCGTTGAGGACTTGGCCGAAGATGCTGAAGACGCCGTAGAGGAAGATCTGCGGAAGCAGGAACCGGGCGAAGACGACGGTCAGTTGGAAGGCGTCGTGCGTGGCGGGTGTGTCGTGCTGGTAGACGCTGATGATCTCGGGGGCGGCCCAGGTGGCCAGCGCGGTGCCCACTCCGAGGACGCACAGGACGAGAGTGACCAGTCGCTGCTCGAACGCGGCGCCGCCGTCGGGGTGTTCGGTCCTGGCCCGGACCAACTGGGGTACCAGGACGGAGTTCAGGGCGCCGCCGATCAGCAGGAAGTAGAGGCTCGTCGGCACGGTGTTGGCCTGGTTGTACGTGGTGGCCAGCAGTCCGGTGCCCAGCGCGGCGGCCTGCAGCACCTGGCGTATCAGGCCGGTGGCTCGCGAGACCAGGGTTCCCGCCGCCATCAGCGCGGACGAACGCAGCAGTCCGCCTCCGCCTTCGGTCTTCCTCGGCGCGGCATGCCTGCGTCGGGTGGTTGACCGCTGTAACCGCTCGGGCGACGTCTTCTCGATCATGGGCACAATCTACGGTCCGCGGGTCATGGCTCCGGCCGCGCCCCACTGGTGCGGGCGCGGCCGGGACCGTCATCGATGCTCAGTCACGCGGGCTGCGTGTCAGGGGGTCAGCTGCCACTGGTCGATGTAGCCGACGTCGATCGCCGCATGGTCCTGCACCCGCAACTTCCAGGTGCCGTTGACCGGTTGGGCGGAGGCGTCGACGGTGAAGGTCTGGTCGACGTTGTCGGCGGAGCCGCCGGAGCGGTTCAGCAGGGAGTAGACGGTTCCGTCCGGGCCCACCAGGTCGACGGTCAGGTCGCCCCGGTAGGTGTGGACGATCTTGACGTAGACCTGGGTGGTGGCCGAGGCGGTGCCGTCGCGGCCGGTGACCGTGATCGGGGACTCCACGGCGGCGGCGTTGTCGGGGATGTCCACCCGGGTGCTGCTGGCGTAGATGTTCGCCACCCGCCAGGTGAAGGAGGTGGTTGCGGTCGCGCCCGTGTCGTCGGTGACGGTCACCGTGACGTCACTGCTCCCGAGGGTGGTCGGGACGCCGGAGATCAGGCCGGTGCTGCTGATGGAGAGTCCGTCCGGCAGACCCGTTGCCGAATAGGTCAGCCCCGCACCGGAGTTGGTGGTGTACGCGTCCGTCTGCAGGGACACGGACTGTCCGACTCCGCTGATCTGGCCGGAGATCGGGGCCACGTTGACGCCGAGCGCGATACGGCTGCCGACGTTGATCGCGGCCCACGCGTCGGCCACGGCGAGGTACGTGGGGCTGTAGGCGCCGAAGAGATCGGCGGCGGCCTGCAGCGTCGCGGTGCGGGCACCGGCGTAGTTGGTGGACGAGGTCATATATGTGGTGAGCGCCCGGTACCAGACCTTCTGGGCGTTGTCGATGCCGATGCCGGCGACGGGCACGCCGTCGTAGGTCGGGCTGTCGTAGGCGACGCCGTTGACGGTCTTCGCCCCGCTGCCCTCGGACAGCAGGTAGAAGAGGTGGTTCGCCGGGCCCGAGGAGTAGTGGACGTCGACGCTGCCGAGCGTCGAGCTCCAGTAGTCGCGGGACGCGCCGTCCTTGGAGGGCTTGTCCATGTAACGCAGCGGTGTGCCGTTGCCGTTGATGTCGATCTTCTCGCCGACCAGGTAGTCGGGGACGTCGGCGGGGAGGTTCTCGTGGAACTCCACCGCGGCGGCGAAGATGTCCGAGGTGGCCTCGTTGAGGCCGCCCGACTCACCGGAGTAGGTGAGACCGGCGGTCGCGGCGGTGACGCCGTGGCTCATCTCGTGCGCGGCCACGTCGAGGGCCGTCAGCGGGTGGGTGTTGCCCGAGCCGTCGCCGTAGGTCATGCAGAAGCAGGTGTCGGACCAGAAGGCGTTGACGTAGTTGCTGCCGTAGTGGGCCCGGCTGTAGGCGGCCACGCCGTCGTTGCGTATGCCGTTGCGGCCGAACACGTCCTTGTAGTAGTCCCAGGTGGCCGCGGCACCGAACGCGACGTCCACACCTGCGGTCTGACGGTTGGTCGCGGTCCCGTCGCCCCAGACATCGTTGTCATCCGTGAACAGGGTGCCCGTGCCCGAGGTGCCCTGGTTCAGGTCGTAGGTCTTGTGTCCGGCGCGGTCGCCGTCGACGAGCTGGTACGTCGAGCCGGAGAGCGTGGTGCTGAGCGGGACCGTTCCGTTGAACTGGCCGGTGCCGGTGCCGGTTTCGATGCCCTGGTACTGGAAGACGGCCTTGCCCGAGTCGGCGTCGGTGATCACGTGGAGTTCGCTGGGGGTTCCGTCGTCCTGGAAGCCGCCGACCACCGCCTCCCAGGCGAGGACGGGCTTGGCACCCGCGGCCCAGACGACGAGGCGCGGGGCGCCGTCGAGCTTGGCCTGCTCGCCGCCCGCCTTCGCCGCGGTCGCGAGCGCCTTGGTCTTCACCGTTGCCGACGACACGTTCGGGGTGATGTCCGACAGGGTCAGGTCGGCCTTCGCGGCCTTCGTGACCGTGAGGCGACCGCTCTTCGCGTGGACGACCAGGTCACCGCCGAGGACGGGCAGTCCGGCGTACGTCCGCTCGTAGCGGGTGTGGGTGGTGCCGTCGGCGTCCTGCGTGACGTCCTTGACGACGAGCTTCTCCTTGGCCCCGAGGCCAAGGTTCTTCGCCGTGCTCCTGACGGCCGCGCCCGCGCTCTTGAGGAGGGTGGCGTGCTTCGCCGGCGTCAGTGCGGCCGGGGCCGCTCCGGCCCGGGGGGTGGCCAGGATCTTCGCCGAAGCGTGGCCGCTGCCGGGAACGGCGGAGGCGGCGCCGGTCTGCATACCGGCGGCCAGCAGGGTGCCGACTGCGGTGAGCACCAGAGCGGCGGTGTATCTGGGGTGGTGCGGATAACGGTCATGCCGGGTCAAGGCGTTCTCCTTATGTGGGGTGGTCGGACTCGGTGGAGTCCTGGAGAGCGGGTCGGGCCGTGGTACGGCCGTCCGGCGGCGCGCGCGGGTGCGAGGAGGAAGGGTGAGGGAGGAGTGAACGCTCGGTGAGCGTGGTGCACAGCAGAGTGGCATCATGCCCACAGAATTGTCATGGCTATAACAATGCAACGGCTCAAAATGACCGTTCCGAGCTGCGGATCACTCGCTTGAGCGACACTTTTCGGCCTCCCGCCGGGCGCCGGCGACGCAGGGGAACACCAGCCTGTCGAACAGGTGATTGAATGTCGACCCGAGGGGGTACCCAATCCCTCAACTCACGTACGGCGCCCACGACTTGCCTCACCAGGACAGCTACGCCGCGAGCACGGCACAACCCACCCGTGAAGACGCTGGCATATGCCAGAAGCACCACCGGATCGGGTGTTGCCAAATCCCTTACAGGGCGTCGCGGGCTGTGCGACAGTCGTAACCGGTCCCTCCATCCGCCTTGGTCGAACCGTCCCCGCATCGGAGTGCGTCATGCCGTCCCATCTCTCTGCGGACCGCCCAGCCGCCCAGCCGCCTGCGCGCGGCTCGGTCGACGCGCTGATATCGCAGGCCCGGCGGCTCATGGGCGACGTGGACGCCGTACGGCGGGATGCGCAGCGTGACGGTTCGGATCCCCGGGAGCGGTGGCAGCGGGCGCTGTGCGACCTGGCGCTGCATCAACTCAGCGACCTCGACGAGCACTTGGCCCAGCTGCGGGACGGCCCGCCGCCCGTACCGGCCGCCGTCGAGACGCCGCTCGCCCCAACTGCCGTACCGGAACCGCCGCGACCCGAATCGCTGCTCAGCCGGGTCGGCAGTGCCGAGTGGAATCTGCTGACGGACGCGGCGAGTTGGTCCGGGGAGCTGTACCAGATCCTCGGCCGCGACCCGGCCGCTCCCCCGCTCACCCTCGACGAGCTGCCCTCCCTGGTCCTCGACGAGGACCGGCCGGGACTGACGGCGATGGTCACGGACTGCCTGGTCGACGCCAAGCCCATCGACGGCGAGTTCCGCGTCGTACGGCCCGACGGCGTCGTACGGACCGTGCACATGATGGGCGAGCCCGTGCTCGACGCCGACGGTGGCACCGCCTCGATGTGGGCCGTGCTGCGGGACGTCAGCGAACTGCGCCGCAGCCAGCGGACGGTGAGCGAGACCCGTGACTCGCTGCAGCGTCACCGGCACCACGCGCAGACCGAGCGCCGGCTCGCGGTCGAGTTGCAGGAGGCCGTGCTGCCGCCGTGGCGTGGCTCCCTGCGGCTCCCGCACCAGGGGCCGGAGACACTGGACCTGGCCGCCCGCTATCTGCCCTCCTCGACGAGCGCGCTGATCGGCGGCGACTGGTACGACGCGCTCCAACTCTCCGACGGCGCCACCCTGTTGAGCGTCGGCGACCTCACCGGACACGGTGTCGCCGTCACCTCGGGCATGGCGATGCTGCTCGGCGCCCTGCGCGGCATGGCGATGGCCGGCACCGAGCCCGGCCAACTGATGTCCTTGCTCAACCAGTTACTCGACGCCACTGTTCAACCGGCCCTGGGCAGCGCGGTGTGCTGCCGCTACCGGCCCGAGACCCGCACCCTGACCTGGGCGCAGGCAGGACACCCCGCCCCGCTGCTGTTCCGTGACGGGACGGGGCGCCTGCTGAGCGCACCGGACGGCGTCCTGCTCGGCGCCACCTCGGGAGCGTCCTACGGACAGGCCGAGGAGACCCTCGAAGCGGGCGACGTACTCCTGCTGCACACGGACGGACTGGTGCCCGGGCACAGTGGAGCAGCCGCCGTCGACCAACTCCTCGACCTGGCCCCGCGGTTCGGCGAGGCGCGCACCGCACAGGACTGCGTGCGGATGGTCGTGGAGAAGTTCGGCGACTCCGAGCGCACGGACGACGCCTGCGTGCTGATCGCCAGGACCACCTAGGCCACACGGACCACTTGGACCACGCAGGACCGCGGTGGCGGCACAACCTCCCTACGCCTGGGCGCTGTTGCCGTTCCTGGTCCTCGCGCTCCTGGACTGGGGCCTCGGCAGAGCGAGTTTGATCTCCTCCCGCAGCTCGTGGATTCTCGGGTAGTCGGAGTACTGGGCGGTGAGCCGGTACATCTCGCGCAGCCGGTCCCAGGTGCGGTGGGAGGAGTTCGATCCCATCGACGCCAGGGCCAACCGCGCGTACCTGTCCGCCTGTTCGGGGTCGTCCGCGATGAAGCAGGCGGAGGCCATCGACAGGAAGTCGAAGATCTTCGACCGCTGCCGTCCGTCGACCCGCAGCGCCAGGGCCTTCTCCGCGAAGTACTGGGCGTGCACGGCCGCTCCCGGCTCGTGCTCGGCCAGTGTGCGGTAGGCCAGGGCCTGCATCCCGTAGAGGTCCTCCTCCTTGAACGTCTGCATCCAGCTCGGGGACGGTACGTCGCCGCGGTCGGAGACGAAGAGGTCCTCCGCCTGGCCGAGGGTGCGGCGCATGGCCTGGCCCTTGCCCATCGACGCCTGTGCCCAGGCCTCGATGGTGTAGAGCATCGCCCGGGTGCGCGGCAGCACCTCGTCGCCGGAACCGGTCTTGGCGAGTTTCATGAGATCGAGTGCGTCGTCGGGCCGGCCCAGGTGCACCATCTGGCGAGCCGCCCGGGAGAGCGCCTCCCCGGCGCGGGGCCGGTCGCCGCCCTCACGGGCCGCGTGGGCGGCGATGACAAAGTACTTCTGGGCAGTGGGTTCCAGGCCGACGTCGTGCGACATCCAGCCCGCGAGTACGGCGAGATTGGCGGCGACGCCCCACAGGCGCCGCTGCAGATCGACGGGGTGCCGGTAGGCGAGCATGCCGCCCACCTCGTTGAGCTGTCCCACTACAGCCTTGCGCTGCAGCCCGCCGCCGCGGGCCGCGTCCCAGGCTCGGAACACCTTGACGGACTCCTCCAGTTCCTCGATCTCCTGCGACCCGATGGGGGCGGCCTCGTAGCGGTCGAACCCAGCGGGGTCGGCGTGCAGGGGATCGTCGAACCGGGGAGCGTCGGCGGAAAGAGTCGGATCGGAGTGCAGCCATGCGTACATGGCGCTGCTGAGTGCGGAGCCTGCGGCGAGCGCGGCGCCCGCGCCCACCAAGCCGCGTCGGTTGAGCATGAGGTCCATTCCCGTGAATTCGGTGAGGACCGCAGCAGTCCGTTCGGGCGCCCACGGCACACCGTCGGGATGTTCCACACTCCCGTCGTCGGGCCGTTTCCCCACACGCCCGTGCCGGACCAGACCGAGGTCCTCGATGGTCACGACACGGCCGAGACGCTCGGTGAACAGAGCCGCCAGCACCCGCGGCACCGGATCGCGCGGGATCTCTCCCGTGTCGATCCAACGCCGTACCCGCGAGGTGTCGGTCGAGAGCTGGGGGTGGCCCATGGCTGCCGCCTGCCGGTTGACCAGCCGCGCGAGTTCGCCCTTGGACCAGCCGGCCAGGCCGAACAGGTCCGAGAGACGGGAGTTGGGTTGTCCGTTCACGTCAAGCCCCCAGGTTCTCGGCTGACTTGAACATAGCCCGGTGCGCCTTGCCGGGCGACTATTCGCCAGGGTTCGCCAGGGTTCGCCAGATGGTGTGCCACTGCGCATCTGGTGTCAGGTAGGAACGCGCCACCCCGACCCGGTCACCGAGGGACATTCCCCAGGATGCACCCACGGGACCGGGCCGGGTAGCGCGCTTGCTTGGACAGGCACTGCAGGCACACGAAGGGATCTGTCTCTCCCATGTACACAGCATCGTCCTCCGTGTCCGCCCCGCCCCGGTCGCTGCACCCCCGCCCGGGCGCCGGCGGCCCCTACCTCGACCCGGCGCGCCCGGCGGCCG
>NZ_JAWOAI010000406.1:0-9153 GCF_033194735.1 Streptomyces sp. W16 | reverse complement strand
CGTCAGCTCCGGCTCGCCGTCGGCGCCCCCGGCCGGATCGGCACCACCCGCCGCCTCCTGCTGCGCACCGCCGCCGACCACCGCCTCCGCCACGGCGTCCGCGAAGTCCTACGACGCCTCCCGAGCGACACGAGCCGCAACGTCCGCGCCACCGCGCGCCGGGCCGAGCGCTGGATGCTGCGGTAGCGGGAGCAGCGGACAAGAGAACCGGTGCGCAGGTCCGCGGCCCACCCGACCAAGGTGGGCCGCGGGCTCATGTCCGCCTCTCGGTGAGGTCCGCGGCGTCCCGATGTGTGCTGCGGTCCGTTCAGCGGACTGCTGTCTTTCCGGGAACACGGCGGCCGACCGAATAATGAGCGCACTCCGCTCCGTGGGGCCCCACCCCCCCGCTCGGCCCGACCTCCACAAGAGTGGGCTGAACAGCGGTTCCACTCCTAGGCTTGCAGCTCACAACAGCACGGTTCGCGTGTTCCCCGTTCGGCCGGGACACGCTCCGCGGTTTCAGGACACCGCCGTTCGGTGAGACCGTCCCGCCGCCCCACCCATCCCCGCGGACTCACGCAACGGAGCAGCCACCACGACGGTGGCCTCCTTCCCCACGCCCGGTGAACCCCGCGTTCCCGTTCGATGCCTCAACGCCGGAGGTTCAGATGTCTCGTTCGCGCCTCACTCTCACAGTCACGGCCGGTGCAGCCGGGCTGGCACTCCTGACCACCGCGTGCGGCGGTGGAAGCAGCTCCTCGGCCGGTACCGCCGAGGCCCAGGACCCCAGCGTCCTGACGGTCGCCTCGGCCATCGCGCCCAACAGCCTCAACCCGGCCCTGGGCGGTTCCTCCGACCCACAGCAGTACTTTTTCGAACTGGCATACGACACGCTGATCCGGCAGGCCCCGAACGGGAAGTACACGCCCGCCCTCGCGACCCGATGGGGCTTCGTCGGCACCGGCAGCAAGACCTTCGACCTCACCCTGCGCTCCGGCGTGAAGTTCAACGACGGCTCCGCACTCACCGCCGACGGCGTGAAGAAGTCCCTCCAGTACTACGCCAAGGCCGGCGGTCCACTGGCGGCCGACCTCGCCCCCGTCGGATCGATCGACGTCGTCTCGCCCCTCAAGCTCCGTATCCACCTCAAGACGTCCGATCCGCTGCTGCCGCTCTATCTCTCCAGACCGACCACCGGAGAGATCATCAGCCCCACCGGCCTCGCGAAGACGAGCGAACTCGGGACCACCACCCACGGCGCCGGACCGTACATGATCGACACCGCGCAGACCGTCTCCGGCCAGACCTACACCTACGTCCCCAACCCCACGTACTACGACAAGTCGCGGGTGCACTGGAAAAAGGTCGTCGTCAAGGTCATCAAGGACGAGAACACCACGCTCAGCGCCTTCCGCTCCGGCGAGGTCGACTACGCGCTCGGCGACTCCACGACCGCGAAGGGCGCCAAGTCCGCCGGGTTCCAGGTCCTTTCGAGCCCCTACTCGATCATGGAGCTGATGGTCCAGGACCGGGCGGGCACCATGGTCAAGGCCCTCGGTGACCTGCGGGTGCGGCAGGCCATGATGTACGGCATCAACCGGGACTCGATCGCCAAGGCCCTGTACGGCTCGTACGCCAAGGGCTGGGACTACACCGTGCTCGTGAACACAAGCGGCTACACCCAGGGCAGCGAAGGAAAGTACCCCTACGACGTCGCCAAGGCCAAGAAACTCCTGGCGGCGGCCGGCTACCCCAACGGCTTCACCCTGCCCGTCACCGTCAACCTCACCGGCGTGGGGGAGTCGCAGGCCGCGGAGGCCTTCGCCGCCGAGATGGCGAACATCGGCATCAACGTCAAGATCAATGTCCCGGCGAACGTCAACGAGCTCTTCTCCACCTACTCGAAGTACGCGGGAATGATGTTCGACTACGGCGCCGGAATCGCCCCGCCCTACGCCCAGGGCAACGACCTCCTCTACAGCTGGGGCAACCCGCTCAAGGTCAGCGACAAGCAGCTCGACACGCTCTACAGCGAGGCAGCCTCCGCACCGACCGCCGCACTCCAGGAGCAGGGCTGGCAGAAGTTCGAACAGCGGCTGTCCGACCTGTCCTGGACGATCCCCATGGTCGCCATGGAGAAGATCGTCTACGCGCGGCCCGGTCTGAAGGGCATCGACCTCTCGGCGACGAACCTCACCCCGGACCTGACGTCCCTGTACGCCGCCAAGTGACCCTCCCGAGAAAGGCCCCCAGTCATGTGGCGAACCAGCGGAATGCGGATCGTGCAGGCTGTACCCCTGCTGCTCTTCGTCTCGGCGCTCACCTTCTTCCTCCAGCTGTTCATCCCGGGTGACGCCGCCCGGTCCATCGGCGGGCTGACCGCCTCACCCCAGGCGATCGCCGCGCTGCGGCACCGCCTTCACCTCGACCAGCCGGTCTGGGAGCGTTACTGGGCCTGGCTGAAGGACGCCGTCCACGGCGACCTCGGACGCTCGATCAGCAGCAACGAGTCGGTCTCGGGCGCCCTCAACACCCGCCTGGGCGTGACGCTCTCCCTGGTGATCGCGACCACCCTGCTCGCGCTGGTCGTCGGGGTCGTCCTGGGCCTGGCCAGCGCCCGCGGCGGACGCACCACCCGGCTCGCCGCGGACAGCGCGTCCATCGCGGGCATGACCATCCCCGCCTTCTGGGTCGGCCTGCTGGGCATCTGGGTCTTCAACACCCGGTTCGACCTGCTGCCCGCCAACGGATACGTGTTCTTCGGGACGTCCGCCGGCGGCTGGGCGCGCTCACTGGTCCTGCCGGTGGCCGCCCTGGCCTTCGCCCTGGTCACGGTGATCGCCAAGCAGGCGCGCGAGCAGTTCGCCGACGTACTGGGCCGGGACTTCGTACGGAACCTGCGGGCCAACGGCGTCAGTGAGCGCTCGATCCTCTTCAAGCACGCGCTGCGGCACATCTCCGTGACCGTCCTGACCGTGGCGGGCAACAACCTCATCGGACTCCTCGGCTCGGCCGTGGTGATCGAGGAACTCTTCGGCCTGCCCGGCCTCGGCAGCGCGGCGGTCACGGCCGCGTCCAGCGGCGACATTCCGGTGATCCAGGGAGTGGCGGTGTACTTCACCCTCATCGTGGTCGGACTCAATCTCCTGCTCGACCTCGCCATCGGCTGGCTCAACCCACAGGCGGTCGCCGCATGAGCACATCCCAAGTCCCCTTCCTCCAGCGCGCGTTGGGCCGCCCGCGCATCACGATTCCCGCCGTGATCCTGGTCCTGGAGCTGATCGCGTCGTTCGGCGCGAGCCGGCTCGCGCCCTACCCGCCCCAGCAGGCGGACTTCACCGCGGCCCTCGCCGGACCGAGCGCCAAGCACCTCCTCGGCACCGACCGCCTCGGCCGCGACGTGCTGTCGCGGCTGATGTACGGCGGCGCGGACACGTTCCGGGAGATCGCGATCGCCGTGCTGATCACCCTGGTGATCGCGGTCCCCCTCGGCCTGGTCGCCGGCCTGCGCCGGGGCCGCATCGACGCGGTGCTGATGCGGCTGGCCGACGTGGTGATGTCGATCCCCGGCATCATCCTGCTGCTGATCGTGCTGGCCCTGTTCTCCCAGAGCATGACCGCGGCCATGGTCGTGATCGGCCTGCTGTCGGCACCCGGCATGATGCGGGTCGTCCGGTCCGCGTCGCTCGCGGTCGGCCGGGAGACCTATGTCGCCGCCGCGCGGGTCTCCGGGCTCGGCACCTGGCGGGTGGCCCGCCGGCACGTGCTGCCTCGGATCACCGGCCTGATCCTGGTGAACGCGGCCCTGGCCTGCGCGAACACCCTGCTGATCGCGGCCGGCCTGAACGCCATCGGCCTCGGTGTGAAGCCGCCCGCCCCGTCCTGGGGCGGCATGATGGCCGACGCCGCGCAGACCCTGAACCAGAGCCTCTGGCTGGCCACCCCGACCGGCGGACTCGTCGCCGTCACGGCCGCCGCGCTGATCGTCCTCGGCGACGGCCTGCGCGACATGCTCGCCGAACGCTGGTCCGGCACGTCCCACGCCGAACCGGCCCGGCGCCGCACGGCCGCCACCGCCGCGCCGGCCGCCGCCACGGTGCCGGAGTCCGACGACGCCTGGCTGCTGGCGGAACCGCATCCGGTCGTACGGCTCACCAAGGTGACCGTCACCGCGGCCACCGAGCACGGCGAGGTCGAGCTGATCAGCGATGTCAGCCTGTCCGTGGGGCAGGGCCGCACGGTGGGACTGGTCGGCGAGTCCGGCTGCGGCAAGTCCATGACCGGGCTGGCCCTGCTCGGCCTGCTGCCGAACGGAGCCCGGGTCTCCTCGGGCACGGTCGAGATCGACGGCACCGACGTCGGCTCTTACGGTCCCGCCCAGTGGCGGGCACTGCGCGGCGGCACCATCGCCTTCATCTCGCAGGAGCCCATGGTCGGCCTCGACCCCCTCTTCACCATCGGCCACCTGCTGCGCGAGGCGGTGCGCACCCACGAGAAGCTGTCCCGAAAGGAGGCCACGCTCCGGGCCCGTGAACTCCTTGCACAGGTCCAACTCCCCGATCCGGACCGGGTGTTGAAGCTCCGCCCGTCGCAGATCTCCGGCGGTATGGCACAGCGCGTCTCGATCGCCGTCGCGCTCGCCGGACGCCCGCGCATCCTCGTCGCCGACGAACCGACCACCGCGCTGGATGTCACCGTCCAGCGCGAGATAGTCCAGCTGCTACGCGCCATCCAGCGGGACACGGGCATGGCGCTGCTGATGATCAGCCACGACTGGGACGTTATCGCGGAGGCCTGCGACACCGCCCTGGTCATGTACGCGGGCCAGGTCGTCGAAGCCGGTCCGACGGAGCGCGTGATGACCGCGCCGCTGCACCCGTACACCCGCAAGCTGCTCGCCGCGAACCCGCGTCTGGCGACGGTCGGCGAGCCCATCCCCACCATCCCCGGCACCGTGCCGCCCCCCGGACAGTGGCCCGTCGGCTGCCACTTCGCCGACCGGTGCCCCGACCGGGTCGCCCGCTGCACCGAGGCGCCGATCGCCCTGACCCAACCCGACGACCAGGGCGTCGCCCGCTGTGTCCTGGTCGGCGAAGAGCTGGGCGAAGAACTGCTGGAGGTGTCCTCGTGAGCACGACCGAACAGCCTCTGCTCGACATCCGCGGCCTGTCGGTGTCGTATCACCGCCGTGGCAAGGGCATCCCGGCCATCCGGGACGTGTCCCTGGACATCCGGCCCGGCGAGACCGTCGCGCTGGTCGGCGAGTCCGGCTCCGGCAAGTCCACGCTGGGCCGTGCCGTGCTCGGGCTCACGGCCGTCACCCAGGGCACGATCCTGTTCGACGGCGAGGACATCACCCATGCCGGCGGCGCCCGGCGCAGGGAGCTGAGCAAGAGTGTCCAGGCCGTCTTCCAGGACCCCAACGGTTCGCTCAACCCGGCCCTGACCGTGGGCCAGACCCTGGCCGAACCGCTTCTGGTGCACTCGCGCGACGAGCGGGCCGTAGTGCAGAAGCGGGTACGGGAGGTGCTGGCGCTGGTCGGGCTACCGTCCGAGGCGGCCGACCGCTATCCGCGCCAGTTCTCCGGCGGCCAGCGGCAGCGGATCGCGATCGCCCGGGCCCTGGTGATGTCGCCGAAGCTCATCGTGTGCGACGAGCCGGTCAGCGCGCTCGACCTGTCCGTCCAGGCACAGGTCCTGAACCTCTTCACCGATCTCCAGCGGGAGACGGGCGTCAGCTACCTGTTCATCTCCCACGACCTCGCCGTGGTACGGCACCTCGCCCAGCGGATCGTGGTCCTGTACCGCGGTGACGTCGTGGAGCAGGGCACGACCGAGGAGGTCTACGCCGGCGCCCAACACGCCTACACCAGAAAGCTGTTGGCGGCGGCCGGAGTGGAGGGGGCACCCGCGTCCTCCACCCGCTGACCCCGGACAGTCCCCAACTCCCGTACACGGAGGCCCACATGCAGCAGTTCGCCGAGTGTTTCGGCGTCACCAAGCCCCCGGAGCGATCCGGCTTCAGCACCGAACGGCTGGGCCGGATCGCCGAGTTCTTCGACCGGCAGACCGAACTCGGGGTCATCCCCGGCTGGTCGGCGCTGGTGGCCCGCAACGGGGAACCCGTGTACGCGGCGGGCGGCGGACTCCGCGACCTCGAACTCGGACTGCCGGTCGAGCCAACCACCCTGTGGCGCCTCTACTCCATGACGAAACCGGTGACGTCCGTCGCCGTCATGATGCTGGTGGAGCGCGGACTGCTCGGACTCGACGACCCGGTCGGCGAGTACATCCCCGAGTTCGCGGACATGACGGTCTACGACGGCGGGTCGCCGGGGAGCGTGCGGGTGCGCCCGGCCGCCCATCCGGTGACCGTGCGCCACCTGCTCTCCCACACCGCAGGGCTGACCCTCGGACTGGCCCATATGAACCCCGTGGACGCGCTGTACCGTCAGGCAGGCCAGGACGTACTGCCGCTGCCGGGCGCGACACTCCGGCAGATGTGCGCCGACGTCGGCGCCCTGCCGCTGCTGTTCGAACCGGGCACCGCCTGGAACTACTCCCTGGGCGTCGACGTCCTGGGCCGGATCATCGAGATCGTCGGCGGCGAGAGCCTCGACACCTTCATCGCGACCAACCTGCTCGGTCCCCTCGGGATGACCGACACGACGTTCGCGCTCTCGCCCGAGCGGCTGCCCGACCTGGCGGAGGTCTACAGCCCGGACCCCGAATCGGGCCGGCTCGCCGTGAACCAGGAACTGCGGCCCACCTTCCGCGAGCCCGCGCAGTTCCCCTCCGGTAGCGGTGTCCCCGGACTGGTGTCGACGCTGGAGGACTACCACCGCTTCGCGGCCATGCTCGTACGCGGCGGGGAACTGGACGGCGAGCGGCTGCTCGGCCCCCGGACCCTGGCGCACATGACGGCCAACCACCTGCCTGGCCGCGCCGACATCAACTCCTTCGGGCTGTACCCCGACGACGAGCACCGGGGCTGCGGGTTCGGGCTGGGCTTCTACGTCATGACCGACCCCGTGGCCGGGGGCTCGTTCGGCAACAAGGGGGAATTCGGCTGGTCCGGCGCGGCGAACACCCACTTCTTCGTGGACCCGGTCGACGGTGTCACGGCGGTCTTCTGCACCCAGGTCGTCACCTGGGGCAAGCACCGGACGCCGATACGCCGCCAGCTGCGCAACCTCGTGTACCAGGCCATGACATAAAGGATGTTCGGTGCCGACATAAGGGATATTCACCGCGTCCCGCTCTATGCGGCGGGGGCGAACGTGTGGCCGTGGTGAAGCAGCGGGGCCACAGGCGCTAGCGTGGTGGCTCCATGAAACTGCTGCACACCTCCGACTGGCACCTGGGCCGGGCGTTCCACCGAGTGAACATGCTCGGGGCCCAGGCCGACTTCGTGAGCCACCTCGTCACCACCGTGCGCGAGCGCGCGGTGGACGCCGTGGTCGTGTCGGGAGACGTGTACGACCGCGCCGTGCCGCCGCTGGCCGCCGTCGAGCTCTTCGACGACACCCTGCACCGGCTCGCCGACCTGGGCGTGCCCACGGTGATGATCTCCGGGAACCACGACTCGGCCCGCCGTCTCGGCGTCGGCGCGGGACTGATCGACCGCGCGGGCATCCACCTGCGCACCGAGCCGTCGGCCTGCGGGACGCCCGTGGTGATTCCGGACGCGTTCGGCGACGTGGCCTTCTACGGGCTGCCATATCTCGAACCGGCCCTGGTGAAGGCCGAGTTCGGGGTGGAGAAGGCCGGGCACGAAGCGGTGCTGGCCGCCGCCATGGAGCGCGTCCGCGCCGACCTCGCAGGCCGTCCGCCCGGCACCCGCTCAGTGGTCCTCGCCCATGCCTTCGTCACCGGCGGCGAGGCCAGCGACAGCGAGCGGGACATCACCGTCGGCGGGGTCGCCGCCGTGCCGGCCGGTGTCTTCGACGGCGTCGGCTATGTGGCGCTGGGGCATCTGCACGGCTCCCAGACGATCACCGGGCGCGTGCGCTACTCGGGCTCACCGCTGCCGTACTCCTTCTCCGAGGCCGACCACCGCAAGAGCATGTGGCTCGTCGACCTGGACGCCGGCGGGACCGTCACCGCCGAACGCGTCGACTGCCCGGTGCCGCGCGAACTGGCCCGGATCCGGGGCGCGTTGGAGGACCTGCTCGACGATCCGGAGCTCGCGCGGCACGAGGAGGCGTGGGTCGAGGCGACGCTCACCGACCCGGTGCGCCCGGCCGACCCCATGGCCCGGCTCACCGAGCGCTTCCCGCACACACTCAGCCTGGTCTTCGACCCCGAGCGGTCCCCGGACGACCCCGATGTGTCGTACGCCAGGCGCCTCGCGGGCCGCAGCGACCAGGAGATCGCCGACGACTTCGTGGCCCATGTCCGCGGCGCCGGACCCGACGAGGACGAACAGACCGTGCTCCAGGAGGCGTTCGACGCGGTGCGGGCGGACGCGGTGGTGCGGGAGGTGGCGCCGTGAACGCGCGGCCCCCGGCAGGAGAGGGTGTGCGATGAGGCTGCATCGGCTCGACATCACCGCCTTCGGGCCCTTCGGCGGCTCCCAGACCGTCGACTTCGACGAACTGTCCGCCGCCGGACTGTTCCTCCTGCACGGCCCGACCGGTGCCGGCAAGACCTCCGTCCTGGACGCCGTGTGCTACGCGCTCTACGGCTCGGTGCCCGGCGTCCGCCAGAGCGGCCAGGGGCTCACCCTGCGCAGCGACCACGCGGCGCCCGCCACTCGCACCGAGGTGCGGCTCGAACTGACCGTCGCCGGGCGGCGGTTGGAACTCACCCGGCAGCCGCCCTGGGCCCGGCCCAAGAAGCGCGGCACCGGCAGCACGCTGGACAAGGCACAGAGCTGGCTGCGCGAGTACGACGCGAGCACCGCCGCCTGGAAGGACCTCAGCCGCTCGCACCAGGAGATCGGCGAGGAGATCACCCAGCTGCTCGGGATGAGCCGGGAGCAGTTCTGCCAGGTGGTGCTGTTGCCCCAGGGAGAGTTCGCCCGGTTCCTGCGCTCCGACGCCGAGGCGCGCGGCAAGCTGCTCGGCCGGCTCTTCGACACCCACCGCTTCGCCGAGGTCGAGAAGCGGCTCGCCGAGCGGCGGCGCGCCACCGAGGCCCAAGTCCGCCAGGGCGACGCCGAGTTGCTGG
>NZ_JAWOAI010000405.1:0-9201 GCF_033194735.1 Streptomyces sp. W16 | reverse complement strand
CGGCCGGTGGCCGCCAGCCGGGCGTGGCGTGCCAGGTCAGCGGGAGGCCGCCGACGGGGGTGCCCTCGGTGGCGGCGGCCTCGGTGACGTACACCGCGACGTCGACGCTGCCGCGTTCCACGGCCTCGACGAGGCGGGCCGAGCGGTCGATGCGGAAGCGGACCCGGCAGCCCGGCCGTACCTCCTGGACGGCCGCGGTCAGCCGTGGCAGAAACTGGTCGGCCGCGTGTTCGGTGGACCCGATGGTGATGGTGTCGCCGTCCACGTCGAGCAGGGTGCGTACGGCCTCGTCGTGCACGGCGAGGATGCGCCGGGCCTGTTCGAGGAGCAGCCGCCCCGCGGGCGTGAACCGGGTGCCGCGCCCCTCCCGCTCGACGATCGGCAGGCCGAGCGTCTTCTCCAGCCTGCGCACATGCTGGCTGACCGCGGACTGGCTCAGGGCGAGGGCCCGGGCCGCGCGATGGAAGCCGCCGCAGTCGGCTATCGCGGTCAGGCTGCGCAGGGCCACGATGTCGAGGACAGGTTGGGGCATGCCGGTGACGGTAGCCGTTTCGGGCATCGATCGCGATAACTGATCGATTTCGATGCGGAATCATCGTTGGACGCGATCGGTCGGGGCCGGTCATGATGGGCGCATGCTGCACACGACCGCTTTCGCTGCCCTTCTGACGCAGCGCCGAGTCATCGACTTCGGCGTGGCGTGCAGCGCGCGCTGTCGTTGACCTGTAGCCCTTCTCCGGCACCCTCCCCGCGTTCTCGCTGATCACGTCCGCCTCGCGCACTGACACGTGACGGCGGTTCCGGCCTGCGCTCTTCCTCTCCCCCTGCTCAATTGCCCTCCCCTTTCCCCTCGTTGGGAGTTGTCACCCCATGCCCTCTTCCTCTGTCTCGTCCTGGGACGAACCCGAAGGCCTCGCCGCGCGCGGCACGTTGATCGTGCTGGCCGGGCGGGGCGAACACGGCGGTGTCTACGAGCGGTTCGGCCGCCGGCTCGGCTACGACGCCTACCGCGTCCGCGCCCTCGGCGACCCGGCCGCCGACCCCGCCGTACTGGAGCAGGCCGCCAAACTGCTCGCCGACGAGTCATTGCCGGGCCCGAAGGTGCTGGTCGGTTCCGACACGGGCGCGCGCTACGCCCTGCAGCTGGCCGCGGAGCAGACCGCGGGCATCGACGCGCTGATCCTGGCCGGGCTGCCCACCGGCTCGTGGACATCGGGGAGTTGGGAGGAGGAGGCCGCGGCGCGCACCGCCTGCCCCACCCATCAGGGCCGCCTCACGCGGGACCCCGACTTCCGCCGGGGCGCCATCGACAGCGCCCCCGAACTGCCCGCACCGCGCCTGGACCTGGTGCGCGTGCCGGTGCTGGCCCTGCACGGCAAGGACGACACGATCAGCCCGCTCGACCGTGCGCTGTCCGTCTACGACGGTCACCCGAACGTGCACACCGTGACCTTCGTGGACGGCCGGCACGACGTCCTCAACGACGCCCTGCACCGCACCGTCGCCGCCACGGTCGTCCTCTTCCTCGAACGGCTCCGCCTCTCCTCCGAACTTCCCGCGATCGCCGAGGCGTTGACATGAGCCGCCGCGTGACGACCACGGTCCCCGAGCTGGCCGAACTCCTCCGCTCCGAACAGCCGCCGGTGCTCCTCGACGTCCGCTGGGCCCTCGGCGATCCCTACGGCCGCGACCACTACGCCGACGGCCACATCCCCGGCGCGGTCTATGTCGACCTGGACACCGAACTGGCCGCGCCGGCGAGCCCGGAGGGCGGCCGGCATCCGCTGCCGGACCTCGCGGAACTGCAGGAATCCGCGCGCCGCTGGGGTATCGGGAGCGGCCGACCCGTCGTGGTCCACGACGACCTGGGCAACACGGCGGCGGCTCGCGCCTGGTGGCTGCTGCGATATGCCGGCGTCGACGAAGTGACGCTGCTGGACGGGGCGTTGGACGCCTGGCGCACTGCGGGGCTGCCGCTGGAGTCCGGGATTCCCGCCGACCCGGCACCCGGTGACGTCGTACTCCGTGCGGGTGCGCTGCCGATCACCGATGCCGACGGCGCCGCCGAACTCGCCCAATCGGGACTGCTGTTGGACGCCCGAGCCGGTGAACGGTACCGGGGTGAGGTCGAGCCGGTGGACCCGCGCGCGGGGCACATCCCGGGGGCCGTGTCCGCGCCGACCGGGGAGAACCTGGCGGCGGACGGGACCTTCCTGTCGCCCGAGGAACTGCGCAAGCGGTTCGAGGAACGCGGTGCCGGCGAGGCGGTCCGCGTCGGCGTGTACTGCGGGTCCGGGGTCACCGCCGCCCATCAGATCGCGGCGCTGGAGATCGCCGGGTTCGAGGCGACGCTCTTCCCCGGTTCCTGGTCCGCCTGGTCCGCCGACCCCGCCCGCCCGGCGGCGACGGGAGGCAGGCCATGACGACGAAACCGCTGAACGCGGCGGTGCTGCCCGCACAGCCGGCCCCCGAGGACAGGACCCCGGCGGCGGCCCGCGTCACCATCCGGGGCACGGCGAAGACCGCCCGCCGCTTCACCGTCCCGCGTTCCGTGCGGCGGGCCGCCGGACCCGTCGGCCTCGTGCTGCTCTGGTTCCTGACCTCCGCCACCGGTGTGCTGCCCGAGTCCGTGCTGGCCTCCCCCGTCGACGTCATCCGACAGGCCGTCGACCTGACGAAGGACGGTGAACTCCCGCGCGCCATCGCCGCGTCGGGCCGCCGTGCCGCCATCGGATTCCTCATCGGCGCGAGCGTCGCGCTCGTCCTGTCGCTGGTGGCCGGCCTGTTCCGGCTCGGCGAGGACGTCATCGACTCCTCGATGGGCATGTTCCGGGCGATCCCCTGGGTGGGTCTGATCCCGCTGTTCATCGTCTGGTTCGGCATCGAGGAGACCCCGAAGATCGCACTCGTCGCGCTCGGGGTGACGTATCCGCTGTACTTCAACATCTACGGCGGTATCCGCTCCACCGACGCCCAACTCGTCGAGGCCGCACGGATGATGGGGCTCGGCCGGTTCGGTCTGATCAAGTACGTGATCCTGCCGAGCGCGCTGCCCGGGGCACTCGTGGGCCTGCGGTACGCGCTGTCCACCGCCTGGCTGGCGCTGGTTTTCGCCGAGCAGGTCAACGCGGACGCCGGGCTCGGCTATCTGATGAGCAACGCCCAGCAGTACTTCCGTACGGACGTGATCGTGCTGTGCCTCGTCGTGTACGCGCTGCTCGGCCTCGCCTGCGACTTCGCCGTACGGATCCTGTCGCGCCGCCTGCTGACCTGGCGGGCCAACTTCGAGGGTGAGGCGTAGACATGGCCAACTCCGTGGAAATACGGGGGCTTTCGCGGGCCTTCGACGGCAACACCGTGCTGCACGCGCTCGATCTGGACATCCGTGAGGGCGAGTTCGTGGCCCTGCTCGGGCACAGCGGTTGCGGCAAGTCGACGCTGCTGCGGATTCTCGCGGGGCTCGACGACGAGATCGGCGGCGAGGTGACCGTGCCCGCGCGGCGCAGCGCGGCCTTCCAGTCACCGAGGCTGCTGCCCTGGTTGAAGGTGTGGCGCAATGTCGTGCTCGGGCTGCCGGGCCGCCCGGACCGGGCGCTCGCCGAGAAGGCGCTCGACGAGGTCGGCATCGCGGAGCGCGCGACCGTCTGGCCCAAGACGCTGTCCGGCGGTCAGGCCCAGCGGGTCTCGCTCGCCCGCGCCCTGGTCCGTGAGCCCGAACTCCTGCTCCTTGACGAGCCGTTCGGCGCGCTGGACGCGCTGACCCGGGGCAAGGTGCAGGCGCTCGTCGCCGAGCTGTGGCGGCTGCACGGGTGCGCGATCCTCCTGGTCACCCATGACGTGGAGGAGGCGCTGCTGCTCGCCGACCGGGTCCTGGTGATGGACGAGGGCCGTATCGCCCATGAGTTGACCGTCGACCTGCCCCGCCCGCGTGATCTGACCGCCCCCGAGTTCGTGACCCTGCGCGCCCGCCTCCTGAACTGGCTCGGCGTGACCCGCACCCTGGAAGGAACCCCCTCGTGATCCGCAGAATCGCCGCCGCCACCCTGAGCCTGACCTCCCTGCTGGCGTTGAGCGCCTGCGGCGCCGACTCCTCGGCGGACACCGCCTCCGGCGGGCAGGTCACCCTCACCATCGGCGACCAGGCCAAGACCCTCCAGACGATCATCGCCGCCTCCGACGCCCTCAAGGGCGCCAAGTACAAGGTGAAGTGGGCCGAGTTCCAGGGTGCGGCCCCGCTCTACCAGGCCGTACAGGCGGACGCCGCCGACACCGGGTACTCCGCCGACCTGCCCGCGCTCCAGGCGCTCAGCGGTGGCGTCAAGATCAAGAACATCGCCGCCCTCAAGAACGACGGCACGCACGTCGGGATCGTCGTCCGCAAGGACTCCGGCATCGACAGCGTGAAGGACCTCAAGGGCCAGAAGGTCGTGGTGTCCTCGGCGAAGGGCAGCATCTCGGAGTACCTGCTCGCCAACGTCCTCAAGCAGAACGGGCTCAACTACAAGGACGTCAAGGTGCAGTACCTGCTGCCCACCGACGCGCAGGCCGCCTTCGCCTCCGGGAAGGTCAAGATCTGGGCGACCTTCGGCGTCTACCAGGCCGTCGGCCTGGAACAGGGCGGCAAGCTCCTCGTCGACGGCGCGGACGGCCGGGTCAGCGGCATCGGTTTCATCAACGCCTCCGAGAAGGCACTCGCCAACTCTGCGAAGAAGACGGCCCTTTCCGACTTCCTCCAGCGCCTGAGCACGGCACTGAAGTGGACCAGCACCCACCAGGACGCGTACGCGAAGGCCATCGAGCAGCGCAACGGCGCCGACGCCACGGTCGCCAAGACCCTCGCCTCGGCCGCGTACAGCCAGGTGCTGCCGATCACCTCGGACGTCGACACGACCGTCCAGCAGGTGGCCGACCTCATGAACAGCATCGGGGTCCTCGACCCGAACGTCGACGTGGCCAAGACCTCCGACACCTCCCTGCTCAAGTGACCTTCGCTTCTTAGGAGTTGCTCATGCCTGTCGAGTTCATCAGCGCCGTCCACACCGACTCCGGGGCCTCGGGTCCCGCCGCCTCCAGCCGTACCGGCTTCGACGTCGACCATCTGCGCAAGTACGCCCGCGCCCTCGACGACGGCGGTTTCGACCACACCCTGGTCGCCTACCACTCGGCCTCGCCCGACGCCTTCCAGATCGCCCAGTTCGTCGCCACCCACACCGAGCGGATCCGCCCGATCCTCGCCCACCGACCGGGCGTCATCTTCCCGACGCACGCGGCCCGCGCCCTGGCCACGCTGGATCAGATCAGCGACGGCCGGCTGACGCTGCACATCATCTCCGGGGGCAGCGACGAGGAGCAGCGCCGGGAGGGTGACTACCTCAACAAGGAGGAGCGGTACGAGCGTTCGGACGAGTACATCCAGATCCTGCGGAAGGTGTGGCAGGCCGAGGGGCCCGTCTCGCACGAGGGCAAGTACTTCAGGTTCGAGGGCTACTACTCGGACGTGAAGCCGGTGAACGGGCTGGTTCCGATCTCGGTCGGCGGGTCCTCGCAGGACGCGTACCGGGTGGGCGGCCGGCAGGGCGACATCTTCGGCCTGTGGGGCGAGCCGTTGAAGGAGACGGCGGAGCAGATCGCCGCCGTCAACGCGGTCGCCGACGCCGCCGGGCGCCCGCACCCCCGTATCTGGGTGTCGTTCCGGCCGATCATCGCGCCCACCGAGGAACTGGCCTGGGAGAAGGCCCACCGCACGCTCGGCGTCCTCAAGGACCAGGCGAAGAACACCGAGTTGCTCCGCCACTACCGCACCACCGGCCGCCCTGCGAACGTCGGTTCGCAGCGCCTGCTCGACATCGCCGAGCGCGGCGAGGTCCAGGACCGCTGCCTGTGGACCGCGCCCGCCGTCGCCACCAACGCCGCGGGCGCCTCAACTGCCCTTGTCGGCACGCCCGAGACCGTCGCCCAAGCCCTCCTCGACTACGTCGACATCGGCTGCGACCTGCTGTCGATCCGCGGTTACGACCCGCTCAACGACGCGATCGACTACGCCCGTCACGTGCTGCCCCTGGTCCGCCAGGAACTCGCCCACCGGGCGACCGCCTCCCACGCCGCCTGACCCGTCCGTCCCCTCTGATTGCGAACCCCCTTATGGAGACCCCGTGTTGTTGCGTCACACCCTGCGCGCGTCCACCGCCGCCCTCGCCCTCCTCCTGCCCTTCGCCGCGGCCTGCGGAGGCAGCGCGACGGCCGACTCCGCTTCCTCCGACATCTCCTCCGTGACCCTGCGGGTCGGTGACACCGGCTGGAAGGTCGACGAGGCCGTCCTCAAGTACGCCCACCTCGACGACACCCCGTACAAGGTGAAGTGGAACCTGTTCCAGGGCGGCGACAAGCAACTCCAGGCCGTCCGCGCCGGAGCACTGGACCTCGCCTCCTCCAGCGAGATCCCGCCCATCTTCTCGGCCGCCGACGGCAAGCCGAACTTCAAGGTCGTCGCCGTCCAGCGCGGCACCACCCTCAACCAGGAAGTCGTCGTCCCCAAGGGCTCCCAAGTGACGGACATCGCCGGTCTGAAGGGCAAGAAGGTCGGCTACGTCCAGAACACCACCGCCCACTACTTCCTCTACGAGCTGCTGAAGCAGGCCGGCCTCAAGTGGTCGGACATCGACGCCAAGCCACTGCTGCCCAACGACGGTCTCGCGGCCCTGAACGGCGGCTCCATCGACGCCTTCGCCTCCTACGGCACGTCGATCATCACGGCCCACCAGCAGGGCGCCCGTACGGTCGGCTCCGGCGCGGACATCCTGTCCGGCAACTTCCTCTGGTCGGCCCGCGACAGCGTCCTCAAGAGCCTCGCCCAGCGGGCCGCCGCGGCGGACCTGATCGCCCGGATCACCAAGGCGTACGCCTACGTCCGCGACGGCCACGTGGACGGCTTCGCGAAGGTCACCGCCGACGCCACCCACCAACCGGTGGCGCAGGCCAAGTCGGACCTGGTCGCCTCGCAGAAGCAGCGCCCGACCCAGGCCCGCACGGTCGGCGACGACACGATCGCCTCCCAGCAGAAGGTGGCCGACGCCTTCACCGAACTCGGCGCGCTGAAGGAGCACTTGGACGTGAAGTCGTTCTGGACCACCGCCCTCAACTCCGACCTGAAGAAGGCCCTGTGACCGCCCGCATCGCCGAACTGGCCGCCGGCTACGACCAGTCGGGCGCCTTCCCCGCCGAGTCCCTCCGGATCGCCCACGAAGCCGGACTGCTCACCGCGACCGTCGGGAAGCAGTACGGCGGTCGGGGCGCCCGGGTCGAGGAGAGCGCGCGCATCCTCCACCGGATCGGCCGGGGCGACCCGTCCGTCGCCCTGATCGCGGCGATGACCCTCAACACGCACGCCCGACAGGCCGTACAGCCGCACTGGCCCGAGGAGTTGTACGCGCGGCTCGTCAAGGAGTCCTTCGAACGGCCGGTGCTCGTCAACCATGCGCGCGTGGAACCCGAGTTGGGCTCCCCCGCACGCGGCGGCCTCCCCTCGACGCTGGCCCGGCGCACCTCCGACGGCTGGTCGCTGAGCGGCACCAAGCGCTTCGTGACCGGCGCGGAGGGCCTGGACTGGTTCCTGGTGTGGGCCACCACCGACGAGCCGGAGCCGCGCGTCGGCACCTTCCTGGCGCCGGGCGGCTCCCCCGGTATCGAGATCACCGGACGCTGGGACCAGTTGGGGCTGCGGGCCAGCGGCAGCCACGACGTGACGTTCCGGGATGTGGCGATCCCCTACGAGCACGTCATCGGGATCGGCCCGCACGGTGCGGCGGCCGAGCAGGACAACCGGGCGGGCGCGGCCCTCCATCTCCCCCTCGCGGCCCTCTACTTGGGGGTCGCGCGGGCCGCGCAGTCCTTCTTCCACACGTTCGCCCGGACGCGCGTGCCCGCCAACCTCGGCCATCCGGTGGCCCGTACGGAGCGGTTCCGCAGGGCCGCCGGGGAGATCGAGGTGCTGCTGACCGCCGCCGAGGAGCTGGTGTTCGGCGGAGCCGCGCGCGTCGACGCGGGCGACACCTCGTACGCCCCCGAACAGGCCCTGGGAGCAAGGGTGTTGGCCGACCGGCACGGCGTGCGGGCGGTGGAGCTGGCTGTACGGCTACTCGGGAATCCCGGGCTCGCGCGCGGCAATCCGCTGGAGCGGCACTTCCGGGACATCCAGTGCGCGCCCGTGCACGCGCCCCAGGAGGACATCTCCCTGCTCGCGATCGGAACGAGGGCCCTGAATCCATGATCCCGTCGGCCGCATCCGTGACCGCATTCGCACCGAAGGTACTGATCCCGTGACCTCAGCCCCGCCCGTCACCGCCGCCGCCCGGCTCCTCGGTCTGCTCGCCCGGGATCTGCCGCCCGACCAACTGGCCACGGATCCGCGCACGTTGGCCGCGCACGCCACTGACCGTTCGGGCACCCGGCCGGACGGTGTCCCGCTGGCCGTGGTGCACGCCCGGCGCACCGAGGACGTGACCGTCACGCTCCGGCACGCGAACGCGCTGCGGGTCCCGGTTGTGCCGCGCGGTGCGGGCACCGGGTTGTCGGGCGGGGCGTCGGCCGGCGAGGGCGTGCTCGTCCTCGACCTGTCCGGGATGAACCGCATCCTGGAACTGTCGGCCGACGACCAGCTCGCCGTGGTCGAACCGGGCGTGATCACCGCCGAGTTGGACCGGGCGGCGGCCGGGCACGGACTGCGGTACGCGCCCGATCCGGCGAGTGCGGCGATCTCCACGATCGGCGGGAACATCGCGACCAACGCGGGCGGGCTGCGGTGCGCGAAGTACGGGGTGACGCGGGACAGCGTGCTCGGTCTTGAGGCCGTCCTCGCCGACGGGACGGTGGTCACGACCGGCCGCCGTACCGTGAAGGGTGTCACCGGGTACGACCTCACCGCGCTCCTGACCGGCTCCGAGGGCACTCTCGCCGTCATCACCTCGGCGACCCTGCGGCTGCGCCCGGTACCGGTGGCGACCGCCACGATCGCCGCCTGGTTCGACTCGTTCGAGGCGGCGGCCGAGGCGTCGCACGCGATCGGGCGGGCCGGGGTCGTACCGGCGCTCACGGAGCTGCTCGACGGGCCGGTGCTGCACGCCGTCGACCCGGCGCTGGGCGAGCGTGGAGCCGCGCTGCTGCTGGTGCAGTGCGACGGGGCGGGGGCGGGCGCCGAGGCGGAAC
>NZ_JAWOAI010000404.1:0-9227 GCF_033194735.1 Streptomyces sp. W16 | reverse complement strand
GGTCGAGGCGCGGCGGCGGCAGCGGGCGAACAAGCCGGGTCCCGCGGTCGTCGCGAGCCGCGCGATCGGCGAGGTGTTCATCACCACCGGCGTGCTGATGCTGCTGTTCGTCACCTACCAGCTGTGGTGGACCAACGTGCGCGCGCACGCGCAGGCCGGCAGCGAGGCGAGCCAGCTGCAGAACGACTGGGCGAGTGGCAAGCGCGCCCCGGGCGAGTTCTCGCCGGGGCAGGGCTTCGCCATCCTGCACATCCCCAAGCTGGATGTGGTCGCGCCGATCGCCGAGGGCGTCAGCAACAAGAAGGTGCTCGACAAGGGCATGGTCGGGCACTACAGCGAGGGCGCCCTCAAGACCGCGATGCCGGACGCCAAGACCGGCAACTTCGCGCTCGCCGCGCACCGCAACACCCATGGCGAACCGTTCCGGTACATCAACCAGCTCAAGCCCGGCGACGAGGTCGTCGTCGAGACCCAGACCACGTACTACGTCTACAAGATGACGAAGACGCTGCCCGTGACGTCGCCGAGCAACACCAGCGTCATCGACCCCATCCCCAAGGGCTCCGGTTTCACCAAAGCCGGTCGCTACATCACGCTGACGACCTGTACGCCGGAGTTCACCAGCAAGTACCGGCTGATCGTCTGGGGCAAGATGGTCGAGGAACGGCCGCGCAGCAAGGGCAAGCCGGATGCGCTCATCGAGTAGGGGCAGATGAACGTGGCAGCGACCACCGACGACACCGAAGAGCAGACCGACACGCCCGCGTCGCCGCCGGACCGCCCCCGCGGCACCGGCCCGATCGCGACGGCGGTCAGTCTCTTCGGTGAACTCCTCATCACGGCGGGCCTGATCCTCGGCCTGTTCGTCGTCTACTCCCTGTGGTGGACGAACGTCGTCGCCGACCGCACGGCCGACAAACAGGGCGACAAGGTCCGCAACAACTGGTCCAAGGACAAGGACACCGGCCCCGGCGCGCTCGACACCAAGGACGGCATCGGCTTCCTGCACGTGCCCGCCATGAAGAACGGCGAGGTACTGGTCGAGAAGGGCACCGCGACGAGCGTCCTGAACGACGGCGTCGCCGGCTACTACACCGACCCCGTCAAGGCCGCGCTCCCCACCACCGGCAAGACCGGCAACTTCACCCTCGCCGCCCACCGCGACGGCCACGGCGCCAAGTTCCACAACATCGACAAGCTCAAGAAGGGCGACCCGATCGTCTTCGAGACGAAGGACAAGTGGTACGTCTACAAGGTCTACGACATCCTTCCCGAGACCTCGAAGTACAACGTCAAAACCCTCGCCCAGATCCCCGTGGAGTCCGGTAAGAAGAAGGCCGGCCACTACATCACCCTGACGACCTGCACGCCGGTGTACACGTCCCGGTACCGGTACGTGGTGTGGGGCGAGCTGGTCCGCGTCGACAAGGTGGACAGCGCACGGACACCGCCGAAGGAACTGCGGTAGGACCCGGCAGCACACTCGGCAGCGCAAGAGCCCCGGCACCCTCCTCAGGGTGCCGGGGCTCTGTCGTGTACGTACTTCGGGTACCGCGCTATCCGCCCGAGCCGCCGAAGAGGCCGCCGTTGTTCCCCCCGTTGTTGTTGCCGTTTCCGACACTCAGGGTGGTGAGGGTGATCGTCGTGTTGCTCGGGTCGACCGTGTTGCCCGCGCCCGGGTCGATCTGGGTCACGAGCGCGTTGTCGCTCTGGTCGCTGCCGTCGGCGAACTGGATGTTGGTGAAGCCCTGCTGCTGAAGCTGCTGCTTGGCGTTCTTCACCGTCTGGCCGACCACGCTCGGGACCTGGACCTGCGTCGACTTGCCGATCTGGATGTTGACCGTGGAGTTCTTGTCGACCTGGGAGCCGATCTGGGGATCGGTCGAGACGACCTTGCCGACCAGGTTCGGGTCGCTGGTGTCGACCTCGGTGCAGTTGCCGACGAGGTTGTTCTGCGTCATCTGCGCCTTGGCGTCGTCACAGCTCTTGCCGCTGACGTCCGGGACCGTGGACTTCGCCTGGGCCTTGGCGACGGTCAGGGTGATGACGGTGCCCTTCTCCACCTCCGCGCCGAGCTTCGGGTCCTGGTCCAGGACGGTGCCCGGGTCCTCCGCGGACACCTTCTGCACCGTCTTCACCTTGAACTCGTACTTGTCGCCCTCAAGGGTCGTGGTGGCGTCGTCGACGTTCTGGCCGACCACGCTCGGTACGACCACCTTCGGGGCGCCGGTCGAGACGACCAGGTTGACGGTGTCGCCCTTGTTGACGTCGACGCCCGCCTTCGGGTCCTGCGAACAGACGCTGCCCTTCGGCGCGTTCGCACAGGCCTTGCGGGTGGGCTCGCCCAGCTTCAGGCCGGAGTTGACCGCCATGGTCTTCGCGGTGTCATAGGTCTGGCCCACGAAGTTCGGAGCCGCGAACGGCTTGTCCCCTCCGTTGCCGCTGAACGCCCACTTCCCGATCAGGATCGCGCCCACCAGCACCAGGACGGCCGCCACGACCAGCAGGATCGTCGAGGTGTTCGACTTCTTCTTCTGCTGGCGGCGCCGGTCGGGGCGGTCGTCGTAGCCGAAGCCGCCGTCGTCCGGGTTCATGGGGGGCAGCATCGTGGTGGCGCCGGCACCGGCGTCGGAGCGCAGGGCCGTGGTCGGCTGGTCGTCCGGGTAGCCGCCGTAGCCGACCGAACCCATCGCCGCCGTCGCCGCGACCGGCTGGCCGTCGAGGCAGGCCTCGATGTCGATGCGCATGTCGTCGGCGGACTGGTAGCGGTAGTTGGGGTCCTTGACCAGGGCCCGCAGCACGATCGCGTCCATCTCGGGCGTGATCTCGGGGTCGAAGACCGACGGCGGCTGCGGCTCCTCCCGTACGTGCTGGTACGCGACCGCGACCGGGGAGTCGCCCACGAACGGCGGCCGTACGGTCAGGAGTTCGTAGAGGAGGCAGCCCGTCGAGTAGAGGTCCGAGCGGGCGTCGACCTGCTCGCCCTTCGCCTGCTCCGGGGAGAGGTACTGGGCGGTGCCGATCACCGCGGACGTCTGCGTCATCGTCATGCCGGAGTCGCCCATCGCGCGGGCGATGCCGAAGTCCATCACCTTGACCTGGCCGGTGCGCGTCAGCATGACGTTGGCCGGCTTGATGTCGCGGTGCACGATGCCGTTGCGGTGCGAGTACTCCAGGGCCTGGAGGATGCCGATGGTCATCTCCATGGAGCGCTCCGGCAGCAGCTTGCGGCCACTGTGGAGCAGCTCACGGAGCGTGGAGCCGTCGACGTACTCCATGACGATGTACGGGATCGAGACCCCGTCGACGTAGTCCTCGCCCGTGTCGTAGACCGCGACGATCGCGGGATGGTTGAGCGAGGCGGCCGACTGGGCCTCCCGGCGGAACCGGGCCTGGAAGGAAGGGTCGCGCGCAAGGTCGACGCGCAGCGTCTTCACCGCCACCGTGCGGCCGAGGCGTGTGTCATGGGCGAGGTAGACCTCCGCCATGCCACCACGGCCGAGCACGTGGCCCAGCTCGTACCGGCCGCCGAGGCGACGCGGCTCTTCCATAGTTCCCTACCAGCCCTCTCCGTCGGTCCCGACCCGCACGGGTGTGCGGTCGGAGGCTAGCCGTCCGGGCCTACCGTACCCGGCTGGCTCTGTGTGACCTGGCCAAGCCCGTCACCCGATACAGGACCGGTATCGCAACGTGCACCGATGTGAAGGGGACGTGAGCGGGGTCACTTCTTGCTGTTGATGACCGCCTCCATCACGCTCTTCGCGATGGGGGCCGCGAGACCACCGCCGGAGATGTCGTCACGGTTGGCGCTGGAGTCCTCGATGACCACGGCCACGGCCACCGGCGAACTGCCGTCGGCGAGCTTGGCGTAGGACAGGAACCAGGCGTACGGGTTCTCGCTGTTGGCGACGCCGTGCTGGGCGGTACCGGTCTTGCCGCCGACGGTGACGCCGTCGATCTGGGCCTTCTTGCCGGTGCCGTCCTTGACGACCGTCTCCATCATCGACTGCAGGATCTGCGCGTTCTTCGAGGAGAGCGGCTGGCTCATCTCCTGCGGCTCGGTCTGCGCGATGGTGTCGACGTTCGAGGACTGGAGCTTGTCGACCATGTACGGCTTCATCAGCTTGCCGTCGTTGGCGACCGCGGAGGCGACCATGGCCATCTGCAGCGGGGTCGCGGCGGTGTTGAACTGGCCGATCGAGGACAGCGCGGTCTGCGAGGAGTTCATGTTGTCGGAGAAGACCGAGGCGCTGGAGCGGATCGGCGTGAACTGCTCGGAGTCGAAGCCGAACTTCTTCGCCTCCTCCAGCATCTTGGCGTTGCCGAGGTCCGAGCCGATCTTGCCGAAGACCGTGTTGCAGGAGTACTGCAGCGCGACGCGCATGGTCGCGTTCTTGCAGGGGATGTTGCCCTCGTTCTTCAGCTCGGTCGTGGTGCCCTTCATGATGTAGGGCAGCGGCGAGTCGGTCGCCGTGTCGGCGGACGAGTACAGGTTGTTCTCCAGCGCGGCGGACGCGGTGACCACCTTGAAGGTGGAGCCGGGCGGGTAGGTCTCACGCAGCGCCCGGTTGAGCATCGGGTCGTTCGGGTCGTACTTCTTCTGCAGCTTCTGCCAGGCCTTGGCGTCCGTGGTGGTGGAGTTCCCGGCGAACGTCGACGGGTCGTACGACGGGTAGGACGCCAGCGCCAGGATCTTGCCGGTGGACGGGTCGAGGGCGACGACCGCGCCCTTGCCGCCCTGCTTCGTCAGACCGCTCCACGCGGCCTTCTGCGCGGCCTCGTTGAGGGTGGTGACGACATCGCCGCCGGACTTGTCCTTGCCCGTGATCATGTCGAGGGTGTTGCGGAAGAAGAGCCGGTCGTCGGTGCCGGAGAGGATGCCGTCCTCGATGGACTCCAGCTGGTTGGCGCCGAAGGCCTGCGAGGCGTATCCCGTGACCGGCGCCCACATCGCGCCGTTCTTGTAGGTGCGCTTGTACTTGAGGTCGTTCAGCCCGGAGGTGCTGGTCTCGGTGGAACCGGTGATCGGGTTGCCGTCCACGATGATGTCGCCGCGTGGCGTCGAGTAGCGCGCGATGGTGACACGGCGGTTCTTCGGGTCGTCCTTGAGGCCGTCGGCCTTGACGTACTGGAGCCAGTTGTCGCGCAACAGCAGGGTGAGGACCAGCAGACCGCAGAAGAGCGCGATCCGGCGCAGGGGCTTGTTCATGACGGGCGGACCACCTGGGTCATCTCGGCGTCGGGGCTGGGGGCGGGCGCGGGGGCCGGCCGGCGGGCGGTGTCGCTGATGCGGATCAGGATGCCGATCAGGGCCCAGTTGGCGATGACGGAGGAACCGCCGTACGCGACGAAGGGCATCGTCATACCGGTCAGCGGGATGAGGCCCATCACACCGCCGGCGACGACGAAGACCTGGAGGGCCATGCCGCCGGAGAGGCCGACGGCGAGGAGCTTGCCGAAGGGGTCGCGGGCGGCGAGGGCGGTGCGGACACCGCGTTCCACGATCAGGCCGTAGAGGAGCAGGATCGCCATGATGCCGGCGAGGCCCAGCTCCTCGCCGAAGGTGGCGAGGATGAAGTCGGAGTTGGCGGCGAACCGGATGAGGTCGGAGTGGCCCTGGCCGAGACCGGTGCCGAGCGTCCCGCCGGAGCCGAAGGCCCACAGGGCCTCCATCGACTGCGCGGAGTGGCCGGGGACGGTCTTGCTGAGCGTGTACTCCTTCATCGGGTTCAGCCAGGCCTGCACACGCTGCTGGACGTGCGACTCGAAGCTGGCCACGCCGACCGCGCCCGCCGCCGACATCAGCAGACCGAAGACGATCCAGCTGGTCCGCTCGGTGGCGACGTACAGCATGATGATGAACATTCCGAAGAACAGCAGCGAGGTACCGAGGTCCGTCTCGAAGACCAGGATCAGGATCGAGATGAACCAGACGACCAGGATCGGGCCGAGGTCGCGCCCGCGCGGCAGGTACAGGCCCATGAAGCGGCGGCTGGCCAGCGCGAGCGCGTCGCGCTTCACCATCAGGTAGCCGGCGAAGAAGATCGCCAGCACGATCTTCGCGAACTCACCGGGCTGGATGGAGAATCCGCCGACCGAGATCCAGATCTTCGCGCCGTAGATGTTGGCGCCCAGACCCGGCACGAGCGGCAGCAGCAGCAGGACCAGCGCGCCGACCATGGAGATGTAGGTGTAGCGCTGCAGCGCGCGGTGGTCCTTGAGGAAGATCAGCACGACGGCGAACAGTCCGATGCCCATCGCGGTGTACAGCAGCTGCCGGGGCGCCGCGTTGCCCGCCTGGTTGATCGACTGCAGCAGCTTCGACTGGTCGAGCCGCCAGATGACGACCAGTCCGAGGCCGTTGAGCAGGGTGGCCAGGGGCAGCAGCAACGGGTCCGCGTACGGGGCGAACTTCCGTACGACGAAATGGGCGACGCCTGCCAGCAGGCCGAGGCCAAGTCCGTAGCTCAGCAGCCCGGACGGCACCTTGTCGTCGATGGCCAGGCCCACGTTGGCGTAGGCGAAGACCGGGATGACGACCGCGAACAGCAGCAGCGCCAACTCGGTGTTGCGTCTGCTCGGTGCGCCGATGGAGCCGATCGTGGACGTGTGGTGCGTCGGCGAATTGGTAGAACTGCTCATCGTGTGACGGGGCCTCTCACGGCTTGCCTATTGCTTGCTGCACTGCGAGACGACCTGCTGCTCTTCCTCCGAAAGGCTGGGACCGGGGCTGGGAGTTGCAGACTTGGTCGGGGACGGGGACGTCTTGGCCGAAGGTGACGGCGTGGCCTTGGACGTGAGGGAGGTGCTGGTGGTTCCCGTGGTGCCGCCGGCCTGGCCCTGACCCGTCGTGGAGCCCGTGCTCGCGGCACTCGCGCGTTGGGACTCCTTCTTGCACGCGGAGGCCTGCACCGCCAGGTCGTCGATCTTCTTCTGGGCGTCCTTGAGACCGCCCTCGGCGATCGTCGCCTTGACCTGCTTCTGCTGGTAGGGCGGCAGGTACTTGAGTTCGATCTCGGGGTGGTCCTTCTCCACCTTCGACAGCGAGACCCAGGCGAGGTCCTGGCTGATGCCCTGGTAGAGCGCCACGTGTTCGCCGTTGGTGCCGACGAAGTACTGCGTCTGCGTCCATCGCCAGCCGCCGTAGAGACCGCCGCCGATGACGGCCAGCGCCAGCACGCTGTAGAAGGATCTCTTCAGCCACTTGCGGCCCGCGGAGGGCTTCACGAAGTCGTCGTCGGTGTAGTCCCCGAAGCTGCCCGCGGGGACGTAGCCGGTGGTGTCGCCGGAGCCGGGAGGGCCGAACTCGCCGCCCCCGCCGCCCTGTCCGGGCACCTGGCGGCCGAGCCCGGAGGCGCGCCCGGCCGGGGTCTGCATGATGCCGTTGTCGTGCAGGTGGAGCTGGTTCTCGGCGACCGCGCCGACGATGACCGGGGTGTCCGACAGCTGCGCGGCGAGGGTGTCGCCGGTGTCGAGGTCCAGGACGTCGGCGATGATCACCGTGATGTTGTCGGGGCCGCCGCCGCGCAGCGCGAGCTGGATCAGCTCCTGCACGGTCTCCTGGGGGCCCTGGTAGCTGGCGAGGGTGTCCTCCATCGTCTGGTGGGAGACGACTCCTGACAGCCCGTCGGAACAGATCAAGTACCGGTCGCCGGCGCGGACTTCACGGATCGACAGGTCCGGCTCGACATGGTCGCCGCTGCCGAGCGCGCGCATGAGGAGCGCGCGCTGCGGGTGGGTGGTGGCCTCTTCCTCGGTGATCCGGCCCTCGTCGACCAGCCGCTGCACCCAGGTGTGGTCCTGCGTGATCTGGGTGAGGACGCCGTCGCGCAGCAAGTAGGCGCGGGAGTCGCCGACATGGACGAGGCCGAGCCGCTGCCCGGTCCACAGCAGGGCGGTGAGCGTGGTGCCCATGCCCTCCAGCTGGGGGTCCTCCTCGACCATCATCCGCAGCTGGTCGTTGGCCCGCTGCACGGCGGTGCCCAGCGAGGTGAGGATGTCGGAGCCCGGCACGTCGTCGTCGAGCGAGACGATGGTGGAGATCACCTCGGAGGAGGCGACCTCACCGGCGGCCTGGCCGCCCATCCCGTCGGCGATCGCGAGGAGGCGTGGACCGGCGTAGCCGGAGTCCTCGTTGCCCTCGCGGATCATGCCTTTGTGCGATCCGGCGGCGAAGCGCAGTGACAGACTCATGCGCACCTCGCCCGTCGGCTCCGGGTACATCCGCACGGTGCCCACCCTCCGGTCGGGAGCGCGCCGGGGTCCGCCAGGCGGTCCGCCGGTGCGTGCTCGCTCCGCTCGCGCTCATTCATGACGTGGCACTACTTCCGCAGCTCGATGACGGTCTTGCCGATGCGGATCGGCGCGCCCAGCGGAATCGGTGTGGGGGTCGTCAGCCGGGACCGGTCCAGGTACGTGCCGTTCGTGGATCCGAGGTCCTCGACGATCCACTGGCCGTCGCGGTCCGGGTAGATCCTGGCATGCCTGCTGGAGGCGTAGTCGTCGTCCAGCACGATCGTCGAATCGTGCGCCCGGCCCAGGGTGATGGTCTGGCCCTGGAGCGCGACGGTGGTTCCGGTGAGGATGCCCTCACTGACGACCAGTTTGGTGGGGGCGTTACGGCGCTGCCGGCCGCCCCCGCTCGGCTGTTGCTGGCGCTGCTGCGGAGGCGCCGCCTGCCGGGCGGCCTGCTGCGGCCGTCCCGCTTCCCGTCGCGAGCCGCGCTGTGTGACACGCGTTCCGAACAGGTCGCTGCGGATGACCTGCACGGCCACGATCACGAACAGCCACAGTACGGCCAGGAAACCCAGCCGCATGACCGTGAGGGTCAGCTCTGACATTGCCCCCGCTTCACCCTTCGGCTTGCCGGTAAATGATGGTGGTGCTGCCCACGACGATCCGCGAGCCGTCGCGGAGCGTAGCGCGGGTGGTGTGCTGCCCGTCCACCACGATGCCGTTGGTGGACCCGAGATCCTGGATCACCGAGGGCGTTCCGGTCCGGATCTCACAGTGCCGGCGGGATACGCCGGGGTCGTCGATCCGCACGTCGGCTTCGGTGCTGCGGCCCATCACCAACGTCGCGCGGGAGATCTGGTGGCGGGCGCCGTTGATCTCCACCCAGTACCGCATCCGCGCGCCTGCCGCCGGGGCGGCCGGGGCCGACTGGAGATACGGCGCGGAACCACGGCCCGGCGGCGGCGAGGGCGGCATGGGCGGCGCGCCCGCGG
>NZ_JAWOAI010000403.1:0-9240 GCF_033194735.1 Streptomyces sp. W16 | reverse complement strand
CCTCGGCGTCCTTGTCGACGGCGGAGAGCCGGTCGCCGAGCACGGCGGCGGCCTCGATCACGCCCCCGCTGACGGCTTGGCGCAGAAGACGCAGGCACAGGTTGTGGTCTGCCGTGCGCGTGCCCTTCCGCCCCACCGGCATGATCGGGGCCATGGCGTTCGACGACGACGGAGCCGTCGTCCATCACCTCGTCGCGCGCGGCTCGTCGTACCGGATGGCCACCAGCGTGTGCGAGGCCGCCGGGCACCTGGTGCTGGGCAGCGTGCGGGAGCGCGGGATCGCGCTGTGCGAGCCGCCCGCCCCGAAGTGACCCCGGCACGTCCCCGGCGTTACCCTGATGCCCGGCCGCGAGCACTCCTCGCGGCGCGGCGGTGGGGCCCGCCGTACCCGAACCGCGGCAGAGGTGCCGCCAACGGTCCCTACTTGTAGAGGCGTGTGCCCCCAGGGCCCCCGACGAGTAGGAGACGTACGGCCATGACCGCTCCCGAAGCCGAGAGCCTGCGCGCCCGACCACAGACCCCGCGTCCGTCCGTCTGGCGCGGTCAGGGACCCGTGGTCGCGGTGGTCGCGCTCGGCGGTGCGATCGGGGCCACGGGACGTTACGCGGCCTCCCTGTGGTGGCCCGCGCGGAGCGGCGGTTTTCCCTGGACGACGTTCGGGATCAATGTGGTCGGCTGCGCCGTGATCGGCGTGTTCATGGTGGTCATCACCGATGTGTGGGCCGCCCACCGGCTGGTGCGGCCGTTCTTCGGCACCGGTGTGCTCGGCGGCTTCACCACCTTCTCGACGTATGCCGTCGACATCCAGAAACTGGTCGACGCGGGCCATCCCCGCACCGCGCTGGCCTATCTCGCCGCGACCCTGCTCGCGGCCCTCGCGGCGGTGTGGCTCGCGGTGACGGCGGCCCGGCGCGTCCTGAAGTGGAGGCAGCGATGACCAGGCTGACCGGCAGCGCCCTGCGCGTGACCGTCTTCATCGGCGAGAACGACACCTGGCACCACAAGCCCCTCTACACGGAGATCGTCCACCGCGCGCACACCGCGGGGCTGGCCGGTGCCAGTGTCTTCCGGGGCATCGAGGGCTTCGGCGCCTCCTCCCTGATCCACACCTCACGGCTGCTGTCGCTCAGCGAGGACCTGCCGGTGGCGATCGTGATCGTGGACACCGAGGAGCGCGTACGGGCCTTTCTGCCGCAGCTCGACGAACTGGTCGGCGAAGGGCTCGTGATCCTCGACGACTGCGAGGTCATTCGGTATGTCGGCCGCGCGGACGGCTCCGGTGAAACGGACCGCAAGGGTAAGAGGTCGTTGTGAACTGGCTGTTGGTCGTCGCGGGAGCCGTCGTCGGCGCCCCGCTGCGTTATCTCACCGACCGCGCCGTGCAGACCCGACACGACTCCGTCTTCCCCTGGGGCACCTACGCGGTGAACGTCACCGGCTGTCTGATCCTGGGCACACTGACCGGTGCGGTGTCCGCCGGTGCGGCGGGATCACATCTCCAACTCCTCGTCGGGACAGGCCTTTGCGGGGCCCTGACGACATACTCGACCTTCTCGTACGAGACACTGCGACTGACCGAGACGGGGGCGGGGCTCTACGCTGCCGCCAACGTCGTCGGCAGCGTGATGGCGGGCCTCGGTGCGGCATTTGCCGGGGTGTCGATCGCGCAGGCCCTGTGGGCGTAAGAAATCGGGCGGATCCCGCGCCCGAACAGGACCGCCTCCAGCGCTATTGTCTACAGCACTGTCGACCAATCCCGAAGAACTGGATCTCATGAGCGTCATCAGCGTCGGTCAGGCCGCCATCCTCGGAGTCGTCGAGGGGGTGACCGAGTTCCTGCCCGTCTCCTCGACCGGCCATCTGAAGATCGTCGAGGGGCTGATGAGCATCCCCGTCGACGACGACGCCGTAGTCGGGTTTTCGGCCGTCATCCAGGTCGGCGCCATCGCCGCCGTGCTCGTGTACTTCTTCAAGGACATCGTGCGGATCGTGACCGCGTGGGGCCGTGGCCTGCGCAATCGCGAGGAGCGCTATCACCACGACTACAAGTTCGCCTGGTGGGTGATCTACGCGACGATCCCGATCGTGCTGGTGGGTCTCGCCGCGAAGCCGCTCATCGACGGGCCGCTCGGCTCGCTGTGGGTGGTGGCCGCCTCGCTGATCGTCGGCAGTGGTGTCATGTGGGCGGCGGACCAGATGGGCCGGCACAAGCGCGGTGAGGACGACGTCACGTTCAAGGACGCGATGCTGGTGGGCAGTTCGCAGATCCTGGCGCTGCTCTTCCCCGGCTTCTCGCGCTCCGGCGCCACGATGTCCACCGGTCTCATCCTCGACCTGGACCGCGTCGCCGCGACCCGGCTCTCCTTCTTCCTCGGCATCCCCGCGCTGACCGGCGCCGGCATCTACGAGCTGAAGGACGCCCTCGGGGCAGGCGTGGGCGCCGCTCCGCTGGCCGTCGGCACGATCGTGTCGTTCGTGGTCGCCTACGCCTCCATCGCCTGGCTGCTGAAGTTCGTCGCGAAGCACTCCTTCAACGCGTTCGTGATCTACCGGATCATCATCGGCCTGCTGCTGTTCGGGCTGCTCGGCACGGGTGTGCTCAGCAGCTGACGGTCTCAGACTCCGCACGGACGATCATCACAGCGGGCGTGAAGCCGGATTTTCAGGCTTCACGCCCGCTGTATTTTTCTTTTCCGATCGCTTGACAGCACTGTCCCGTCACCCGCAGGATCACGTCCGTGAACCTGTCAGACAGCCAGACAGGTGGAGTCGGGCCGCGGCGCGTCAGCGCCATGGAAGCGGTGCTTGTCCACCTCCGCGGCGCCATCGAGCGCGGCGACTACGCCATCGGCGACAAGCTCCCCTCCGAGGCGGAGCTGTGCCGCACCCTGGAGATCAGCAGGCCCGTGCTCCGCGAGGCCCTGCGGGCCCTGCAGACCATGGGGCTGACCGTCTCCAAGACCGGCAAGGGCACCTTCGTGGTGGCCAACGCCGTGGAGGACCCCACCTTCGGCGACTACGCGGCCAGCGACCTCCTGGAAGTGCGCCGCCACGTCGAGATCCCGGTCGCCGGGTACGCGGCGCTGCGCCGTACCCCGGAGAACCTGGACCACCTGGCCCACCTCCTGGACCGCATGGAACGGGAGACGGACACCACCGCGTGGGTCGCGATGGACACGCTCTTCCACCTCGCGGTGGCGGAGGCCGCCCAGAACCCGGTGTTCCGCCGGGTCATCGAGGAGATCCGGGACGCGTTGGCCCGCCAGTCCGCGTTCCTCAACGAACTCGGCGGCCGGCGCGAGCAGTCCAACCGCGAGCACCGGGCGATCGTCGAGGCGCTGATCGACGGCAGCGAGCCGGACGCCGTCGAGGCCATGTCCCACCACCTCGACCGGGTCGAGACGACCCTCACCGACATCGTGCGCCCCGCGCGCACGGACACCTCCACGGAAGGCGGACCCGAGGCGTGAGCGAGCAGTCCCTGCACGACGGCGTGCAGAAACGATCCGGCCATGTCGACGCCGGAGACGCCGGCTACAGCAAGTCCCTGAAGTCCCGGCACGTCAACATGATCGCCATCGGCGGCGCGATAGGCACCGGCCTCTTCCTCGGCGCCGGCGGCCGGCTCGCCGACGCCGGCCCCTCGCTGTTCATCGCGTACGCGGTCTGCGGCCTCTTCGCCTTCCTCGTCGTACGCGCCCTCGGCGAACTCGTCCTCTACCGGCCCTCGTCCGGCGCCTTCGTGTCGTACGCCCGCGAGTTCCTCGGCGAGAAGGGCGCATACATAGCGGGCTGGATGTACTTCCTGAACTGGGCCACCACCGGCATCGCCGACATCACCGCGGTGGCCGTGTACACGCACTACTGGGGCATGTTCTCCGACATCCCGCAATGGGTGATCGCATTGATCGCCCTCGCGGTCGTCCTGACGGTCAACTTGATCTCGGTCCGGCTCTTCGGCGAGCTGGAGTTCTGGTTCGCGATCATCAAGGTCAGCGCACTCGTCGTCTTCATGCTGATCGGCATCTTCCTGCTGGTCACCCAGCACCCCGTCGACGGCACCACCCCCGGCCCGTCCCTGATCACCGACAACGGCGGCATCTTCCCCAACGGCCTGCTGCCCATGCTGCTGATCATCCAGGGCGTCGTTTTCGCCTACGCCTCTGTCGAGCTGGTCGGAGTCGCCGCCGGTGAGACCGAGAACCCCGAGAAGATCATGCCGAAGGCGATCAACTCGATCATGTGGCGCGTCGGCCTCTTCTACGTCGGCTCGGTCGTCCTGCTGTCGATGCTGCTGCCGTGGAACAAGTACAGCGCGGGCCAGAGTCCCTTCGTGACAGTGCTGTCGAACATCGGTATCCCGGCGGCCGGCGGCGTCATGAACCTCGTCGTCCTCACCGCGGCCATGTCCTCGCTCAACTCCGGCCTGTACTCCACCGGCCGCATCCTCCGCTCCATGGCGATGTCCGGCTCCGCCCCCAAGTTCACCTCGGTCATGAGCCGCAGCCAGGTCCCCTACGGCGGCATCCTGCTCACCAGCGGCATCTGCGTCCTCGGCGTCGGCCTCAACTTCGTAGTCCCGGCCGACGCGTTCGAGATCGTCCTCAACTTCGCCGCGATCGGCATCCTCTCCACCTGGGGCATGATCATGCTCTGTCACTTCCTCTTCTGGCAGAAGACCGAGAAGGGCGAACTGACCCGGCCCAGCTACCGGTTGCCGGGCTCTCCCTGGACCGAACTCGTGACGCTGGCCTTCCTCGCCTCCGTCCTGGTCCTCATGTACGCCGACGGCGGCGCCGGACGCACCACCGTGCTGTGCCTGCCGCTGATCGCCGCCGCGCTGGTCGCCGGATGGTTCGCCGTCCGCCGCCGCGTGGCCAGCACGTCCACCACCGCACCCGACGCGTGAGACCCACGCCGTCCCAACCCTGACAGGCAGCGATGTACAGCAGTTCCCTCGCGGACCCACCCCTCATCCGTGAACCCCTCCACGCACCCGTCGCCCACCTCATACGCGGCGGAATGATCGAGGGCATCCACTACGGTTCCGTCGTCGTCCTCGACGGCGACGGAACCGTCCAGCTGCAGATCGGCGACATCGAGGCCGCGTTCTACCCGCGCTCGGCGATCAAGCCCGTCCAGGCCGTCGCCATGGTGCGGGCGGGACTGCCGCTCGACGGCGAGCTGCTCTCGCTCGCCGCCGCCAGCCACTCCGGCGAGGAACGCCACCTCGCCGGGACCCGGCGCATCCTCGAACTCGCGGGGCTCACGGAAGACGATCTGCGCAACGTCCCGGATCTGCCCTTCGACCCGGTCGTCCGGGATGCCTGGGTGCGCGAGGGGCGGTTGCCGTCCCGGCTTGCCCAGAACTGTTCCGGGAAGCATGCGGCGATGTTGTATGTGTCGAAGCTCAATGGTTGGTCGCTCGACGACTATCTCGACCCCGCGCATCCGCTTCAGCAGGCGATCGCGGAGATCGTCGAGGACCTCACCGGGCAGCGGATCGCCCGGGTGAGTGTGGACGGGTGCGGGGCTCCTTTGTTCTCCATCTCTCTCCATGGGCTTGCTCGGGCCGTTTCGCGGATTACTACTGCGGCGCCTGGTACGCCCGAGGCTCGGGTTGCGGACGCGATGCGGGAGTACGCCGAGATGGCGTCCGGGTCCGGGCGGGACGTGGCCGCGTTGATGCGGGCCGTTCCCGGGCTGTTGGCCAAGGACGGGTTCGAGGGGGTTGAGGTTGCCGCGTTGCCGGATGGGCGGGCTGTTGCTGTGAAGATCTCGGACGGGGCGAATCGGGCGAGGGTGCCTGTCGCTGCTGCTGGGCTTGCTCGGGCTGGGGTTTCGCCCTCGCTGCTTGCCGAGTTTGCGGGGGAGTCGTTGCTTGGGGGCGGGGAGCCGGTGGGTTGTGTTCGGCCTGTGCGGGCTTTGGACCCGGTGTTGCCGTTTTCTGCGTGTGCCTAGATCGGTTGTGGGGATGCGCGGGTCCGTTGTGGCTGGTCGCGCAGTTCCCCGCGCCCCTAAAAGAAGGGGCGTTGCACTCATCCCAACGAAAGAGGACCTGCACCCTCATGTACCGCAGCGAACACGACCTCCTCGGGGACCGGGATGTACCCGCCTCCGCCTACTGGGGTGTTCACACCCTGCGTGCCACGGAGAACTTCCCCATCACCGGGACGCCGATCTCCGTCTACCCGCACTTGATCAATGCCCTTGCTGCCGTCAAGGAAGCCGCCGCTCTCGCCAATGAGGAGTTGGGGCTGCTCTCGTCGGAGAAGACGGCCGTCATTGTTGCCGCCTGCCGGGAGATCCGGGACGGGAAACTGCACGACCAGTTCGTCGTGGACGTGGTTCAGGGCGGGGCCGGCACCTCGACCAACATGAACGCCAACGAGGTCGTCGCCAACCGGGCGTTGGAGTTGCTGGGGCATGGCAAGGGCGAGTACCAGTACCTGCACCCGAACGAGGACGTCAACCTCGGACAGTCGACCAATGACGTGTATCCGACCGCCGTCAAGATAGCGACTGTCTTTGCCGTACATGGATTGATCGCGTCAATGTCCGTACTGCAGGACGCGTTCGCCCGTAAGGCCGTCGAGTTCCGTGACGTGCTCAAGATGGGCCGTACACAGTTGCAGGACGCGGTGCCGATGACGCTCGGTCAAGAGTTCTCCGCGTATGCCGTCATGATTGACGAGGATCGTCAACGTCTTGACGAGGCTGTCCAGTTGATCCATGAGATCAACCTGGGCGCCACGGCCATCGGCACCGGACTCAATGCACCCGCCGGGTACGCCGAGTCGGCGCGGCGGCACCTCGCCGAGATCACCGGGCTGCCGCTCGTGACCGCGGTCAACCTGGTCGAGGCCACGCAGGACTGCGGGGCGTTCGTGCAGATGTCGGGTGTACTGAAGCGGGTCGCGGTCAAGCTCTCCAAGAGCTGCAACGACCTGCGGCTGCTGTCCTCGGGGCCGCGCGCGGGGCTCGGGGAGATCAACCTGCCGCCGGTGCAGGCCGGTTCGAGCATCATGCCGGGGAAGGTCAACCCGGTGATCCCCGAGGTCGTCAACCAGGTCGCCTTCGAGGTGATCGGCAACGACGTCACCATCACGATGGCCGCCGAGGCCGGACAGCTCCAGCTCAACGCGTTCGAGCCGATCATCCTGCACTCGCTGTCGGAGTCCATCACGCATCTGCGCGCCGCCTGCCTGACCCTCGCCGAGCGCTGCGTGGACGGCATCACCGCCAACACCGAGGCGCTGCGCGCGAGCGTGGAGAACTCCATCGGTCTGGTGACCGCCCTGAACCCGCACATCGGGTACACGGCCGCCACCGACATCGCCAAGGAGGCCCTCGCCTCCGGCCGGGGCGTGGCCGAACTCGTCCTGGAGAAGGGCCTGTTGCCCGCCGAGACCCTTGCGGCTCTGCTGCGCCCCGAGGTCCTGGCCGGCCGCGGACCCGTAGCTGTCTGATCCGCCCACGCGCACCAGGACCCGCCCGGAGGCACAATGGTGATCATGTCCCCATCGATGACCTTCCAGCCGGTCCTGGAGCGCATCGCCGGTGAGATAGAGCGGATGCCCGGCCGGGGCCGGGCCGCCGACTACATCCCGGCGCTCGCGGCCTGCGACCCGCGCCGCTTCGGCATGGCCGTCGCGGAGCTGGACGGCACGGTCTACGGCGTGGGGGACTGGCGGCAGCCGTTCTCCACGCAGTCCATCACCAAGGTCTTCACTCTCGCCCTCGACCTGGCCCGCGAGGGCGACGAGCTGTGGGAGCACGTGGGCCGCGAGCCCTCGGGCAACCCCTTCAACTCCCTTGTCCAGCTGGAGTACGAGAGCGGCATCCCGCGCAACCCGTTCATCAACGCGGGCGCGCTCGTCGTCACCGACCGGCTGCAGACCCGTACCGGCGACGCGGCGGGCGAGCTGCTGGCCTTCCTGCGCGCGGAGAGCGGCAACCCGTCCCTCGACTTCGACAAGGAGGTTGCCGCCTCCGAGTCCGCGAACGGCGATCGCAACGCGGCCCTGGCCCACTTCATGAAGTCCTACGGCAACATCGACAACGAGGTGCCCGTCCTCCTCGACCAGTACTTCCGGCAGTGCTCCGTCATGGCGTCCTGCGCCGACCTCGCGCTCGCGGCCGGTTTCCTGGCCCGGCACGGCAGCCGCGCCGACGGCACCCGGCTGCTCACCCTCACCCAGGCCAAGCAGGTCAACGCGGTGATGCTGACGTGCGGGACGTACGACGCGGCGGGCGAGTTCGCCTACCGGGTGGGACTGCCCGGCAAGAGCGGGGTGGGCGGCGGGATCATCGCGATCGTCCCGGGCCGGTGCACCCTCGCGGTCTGGAGCCCGGGACTCGACGAGCGGGGGAACTCGGTGGCCGGAGTCGCGGCCCTGGACCGCTTCACGACGCTGACCGGAGTGTCGGTGTTCTGACGGACAGGGCGAATTCACGGGTATCCAGGCCCGATCACACGGAGGTCACGCGCAGTCCGCCGCACGGAGAGCGGCACGTCGCTTTCCCGCCATCCGGCGTTGACACGCTTGGCGAGTGTTGGCCATGGCTTTTCCCGTCGATCTCCGCCGCTGCCAGGTACTCGGTCTGGCCGGAACCGCCGTCCTCGCGCTGGGCGGTGAGACGGCCGGAGCGCTGCCGTCCGCCGACCTCTTCTCCCCGGCCTCCGCGCAGGCCGCGCTGGGGCTGGTCGGCGTCTACTTCGGTGTCGTCCTGCTGATAGCGGCCTGGCTGCTGCTGGGCAAGCTGATCCGCAGCGCCGAACCGCCGACCCCGCGCTCGCTGCTGCTGGTCCTCGCCGTATGGGCGGCGCCGTTGCTGCTCGCGCCACCACTGTTCAGCCGGGACGTGTACAGCTATCTCGCGCAGGGCGCCATGGTCGACGCCCACATGGACGTCTACGCGCACGGCCCCGCCGCGCTCGGCGGCCCCCTCGCCGACGAGGTCGCCCCGCTGTGGCAGCACACCGGGGCGCCGTACGGACCGGTGTTCCTCGCCATGGCCTCGGGGCTGTCCGGACTGACCCGGGGCGAACTTCCCGCCGGGCTCTTCGGGATGCGGCTCGTCGCCCTGCTCGGAGTGGGCCTGATGGCCGCCGCCCTGCCCCGGCTCGCCCGGCACAGCGGCGCGGACCCGGCCGCCGCGCTCTGGCTGGGAGCCCTCAATCCGCTGGTGCTTCTCCACCTGGTCGCGGGCGCCCACAACGACGCGATCATGCTGGGG